>JBDTNA010000233.1:0-5519 GCA_039933985.1 Gemmatimonadales bacterium
CTCATCGAGAAGATCCGGCCCACCTGCCCGAATGTTAGAAGGAAAATTCGTCCTCCACGCCACCGCGACTGGATCAGGCGTTGGCGCCGGAACCATTGTTACTCGCCCAGTTGCTGCGTTCGCGATCGCCGTTCCACTGTGGCGGAAGTATGACCGGTCCTCCCCCGCAAGCATGAAATGCTTGCTCAGCGGATAGGTCGACGATGCTGTGTAGAGCTCGACAACCCACACGAGTGAGTCGCCAAGGTATGCAGGAATCACCTCGCTGCCCTGTGAGAAAACAGGAAAGAGAGCTGCAACGCGCTCGCGAACGTCGCGTCGTCGGGCAATTCGCGTGTCTGCCGCGAGATCCTCCCACATCAGGTCGAGCCGCTGTTCCGACCACGCAAGGGCAAGCCTGCGAAAGCCGGAGCCGAGTGGCGGAGCGGCGACGCCTTTCCCGTGCATCACCAATGCTGCCCCGGACGCGCCCGGATAGACGAGAGCGCTGTCCTTTGCGAGGGAGGCAATGCGCGAGTTGTGGGCGGAGTCGGCAAACGCGCTGAAGCGGGTCATTTCGTGAGGAACGGTTCCTGGTGCGCTCCTTGGAAAACCGTATGCTCTCGCCGTAAAAGCTGCGCGTGTCGCTGCGTATGGTGTCTGTCGCGCGTTCACCACCGTCGCCGCAGCGAGCCGTCTCACTGCCGACGGAAGGATCAGATCGAGCGCGATGGAGAAAATCAGAACTGCACTGATGGTGAAGAATCCTGCCCGAATCTGTCCGGTCCATCCGCTTACCAGCACCAGAGCCGCAGCGGCGACGGTTCCCACGGACAGTGACAGATATGCTGGTATCAACCACTGGTGATCGACATACGAGAACATTCCATCGGGCCCGCTGCCCTGCATCAGCAGCTCGTAACCATCCAGTCGATAGCTCCACGCCATCGTGAGCAGGAAAAGGCTTGCCAGAGCCGTGAGATGGCGTCGTACTCTGACGGACACCTGAAACGTGCCGTTATGCCAACGGAGGCTCGGCGTGAGTGCGTACAGTCCGATCACGATTGCGGACACCAGCACCAGCAGCGAGACGCACCAGATGTAGACCGAGCTCTCGAGCGGAAGCCACGCGACGTAAAAGCTCAGGTCCATCTGAAAGAACGGGTCGGTCTCTCCAAACCGCGGACCGATTCGCACGAGCGAAAGCCTGGCCCATGAAGGCACGACGAACGCCATCAGCACGGCTACCAGTGCTGAGAGAATGAACGAAGCTCGATCGAGAAACTTGCGCGGAACCTCTTCTCCGAATTCCACGTTTCCCAGTCGCCGTGGCAAAGCGAGCGACATTATGCTTCGCCTTATGGCGGAGAGGTTGAGCAGCGCGAAGAGTCCGGCGAACACCGCGGACACTGTGTGGATGATCGCGAGGCCGCGAAGCCGCTCGCCCCACACAGGCGTTGCGCCGAGGGCCTCGTACCATGCGTGACCTGCGTACGTGAGAGCGGCGACCCGCCCGATGAGCAGAACTGCCGCGGCTACGGCGAGCCCTGAGGCGAGCCGCCGCCGGGGAGTCATCTCAGACCGCGACGCCCTGCTGGCGCAGCCAGCCTTCCATCTCGGTGCGAATTGCATCGAGGTCAGCTTGCGTGCGCGCCTCGAAGCGCATCACGAGGACCGGCCCCGTGTTCGACGCCCTGATCAATCCCCAGCCGTCGCCGAATAGCACGCGGACGCCGTCAACGTCGATGACCTTGTGAGTCGCAGCGAAATGCTTCTTCGCATTCTCGACAATGCCGAACTTGAGATCGTCGGCGCAGTCTACCCGAATCTCCGGCGTCGAAATGAATTTCGGAACGTCCGCCATCATCTGCTTCACACTCTTGCCGGTATCAGCCACAATGCGAAGCAGTCGCGCGGCGCCGTACATGGCGTCGTCGAAGCCGTACCATCCTTCAGCGAAGAACATGTGGCCTGACATCTCGCCGGCAATCGGCGCGTGCGTCTCATGCATCTTCTCCTCGATCAGCGAGTGGCCGGTCTTCCACATGACCGGCTTACCGCCGGCCTTTTCGACCTCCTCCGGAAGCGCCTGCGAGCATTTCACGTCGAAGATGATCGCTTGCCCCTTGCCCGTTCTCTCGAGCACGTCCCGGGCGTACATGATCAGGATCTGGTCGCCCCAGATGATCGTGCCGTCTTCGTCCACGACGCCGATTCTATCGGCATCACCGTCGAACGCAATTCCCAGCTCCGCCTTGTTGTCGTGTACTGCCTTGATCAGATCTTCGAGGTTCTTCGGAACTGTCGGATCGGGATGGTGATTCGGAAACGTTCCGTCGCTTTCACCAAAGAGAATCTTCGCGGGGATGCCGAGCCGATCGAACAGCGGTTTCGCCACGAGCGCGCCGGCGCCATTGCCGCAGTCAACGACACAGTTGATGGGTCGCGTAAAGCGCCCGACGCGCTGGCCTATATCCTCGACATAATCAGCTATCACATCCTGATTGCGAAGTTTTCCATCCCCCTTCGGAAAGTCTCCCGCGACGGCAATGTCATAGATCTTCTGAATGTCAGCGCCGTAGATCGAATGGTTGCCCAGGCCGAGCTTGAAGCCGTTGAACTCGGGCGGATTGTGCGAGCCGGTGATCTGGATTCCTCCGACCACGCCGAGCTTGTGCTGAGCCCAGTATGCGAGCGGAGTGGGAACGATCCCGATGTCGACGACATCCAGCCCGCTCTCGAGCAGTCCTGCGACCAGCTCCGTGTGCAGCGCAGTTCCACTTGGACGATTGTCACGTCCGACCGCTATCTCGCCTTTGACTCCCTTGTCAGCGAGAAACCGCGCATAGGCGCGTGCAACAGCGCGAGCAACGTCGGGTGTGAGGTCTTTTCCCGTGACGCCGCGAATGTCGTATTCGCGAAAGGTATTTCTGGAGAGCAAGTGTCTACCTTGGGCTCGAGGCCGCTGCAACTCCAGGTGCGCTGACTTCGGCCACAGGTGCAACGTTGCGGCTCTTCTGAGTCCAGCGAATCACGGAGTTTGGAAGGATGCCGAGAATGATAATGAGAATCGCGGCAGTAGCGATGACAGAGCGTGTCCACCCGGATGAAGGCGCGACCGGGATTGCGTTTTCCGCGCGCGGACGCATGAACATCACCATGACCACGTGAAGATAGTAGCCGGCGGAGATGACGCTTGCGATTACGAGAATCACTGCAAGCTTCGTCTGAGGCACCGGCGCCTGAAGCGCCGACTGAATGATCCAGTACTTCGCGAAGAACCCGATGCCGCCAAAGATCGGGAAGCCGAGGAGCGCGAGCATGAAGATCGCCATCGCGGTTGCGAGCCATGGCCGTACGGTCCAGAGTCCGGCGTAATCCTCGATGTTCAGGCGTACACCACCGTTGCGCTCGAGCGCGACGATTACGCCGAACGCACCAAACGTTGCAAGTGTGTAAGCGAGCAGATAGAACATGAATGCCGAGCTCGCGGCTGGCGTCGCGATTGCAATTGCAACGAGGATGTAGCCCGCGTGCGCGATGCTCGAGTATGCCAGCATTCGCTTGATGTTCTTCTGCGACAGTGCAATGAGATTGCCGGCGAACATCGTGACGACAGCGAGCCACCAGACTGGGCCATGCCAGCTCGAAGTGACACCGGAGAATGCTTCGAGCCAGACTCTGAGGAACCCGGCGAACGCCGCCGCCTTCACTGCTGACGCCATGTAAGCGGTAATCGGAGTCGGTGCTCCTTCATACACGTCGGGCGCCCACATGTGAAACGGAGCGAGTGCGACCTTGAAGCCGAAACCGATCAGCAGGAGTGCCATGCCAACAACGAGCATGGTGTTCGAGCTGAGCCCGACCTGCATGACGCGCTGGCCGATGACTGTCAGGTTCGTCGATCCGGTCGCGCCATACACGAGGGCGATTCCATAGAGCAGGAACGCCGTCGAGAACGCACCGAGAAGGAAATACTTGATCGCACCTTCCGCCGATTTCTCGCTTCGCCGGTTGAGACCCGCAAGCACGTAAACGGCGATCGACATGATCTCGATGCCGAGGAATACGATCATCAGATCGCGCGCAGCGGCAAGTGTCATCATGCCTGACGTCGCGAGAAGCAGCAGCACATGCGATTCGGCCGACGTGATTCCCTCTCTGGCGTTGTAGTCCATCGAGAGGGCGATCGTGCCGATAGTCGCAAGCAGGAAGATGATGTCGGCAGTCCAGCGGAAATTGTCGACCGCGATGATTCCAGGCAGCGACGTATCCGCGCGCGCGACGTAGAATCCGATGGTGACCATCACCGTCACGCAAAGGATGATGCTCGCAATTCCAACGTTTCTCTGGTGTGACTCGCTTTCGGGGCGCCACGCAGACCAGAGAAGCAGAATCATCGCGCCGGCCATCAGAAGAATGTCCGGTGCGAATGCGGTCATCAGCTGGCTGGGTACGGAGAGATCGAAGCTCATCGTCCGGCCTCCGCAGTACGAGCACCGAGTTGCGCTCCCTGTTCTACTCGAGACACCAAGCCAGATGATGGCAGCAATGAGCGGGGCCATGATCGCTATCTCACGCCAGTTGAGATCCGGAATGTGCTCGTTCTCCTTCTTGTCGAGCGGATTGAACAGAATGCGCTGGATCGCCCACAGCAGATATGCAGCGGCGAAGATCACACCGGTCGCCGCAATCGTCGTTGCGACAGGATACGGCCTGAATGAACCGACAAGCACGAGGAACTCACCGACGAATCCATTCGTGCCCGGAAGTCCGATGCTGCTCAATGAAACGAGAGTGAGCATCGCTGCAAACAATGGAACGACCCGCGCGATGCCGCCGTACGCCGAGATCTCGCGCGAATGCTTTCGCTCGTAGATCATGCCGATCAAAAGGAACAACGCTCCGGTCGAGATTCCGTGATTGATCATGATGAGCAGCGCGCCCTGCACGCTCTGAAGCGTGAGCGCGAAAATTCCAAGCATCACGAATCCGAGATGGCTGACCGATGAATACGCGACAAGCTTCTTGAAGTCGGGTTGCACCAGGGCGACGAGCGCTCCGTAGACAATTCCTATCACTGCCAGTGTGACGATGATTGCGCGGACCGTCGGATTCATCGCCGCGCCGGGAAACAGCGGCAGCGCAAAACGCAGGAAGCCGAACGTTCCCATCTTGAGCATGATACCGGCGAGGATCACAGAACCGGCGGTCGGAGCTTCGACGTGCGCGTCAGGAAGCCACGTGTGGAACGGGAACATCGGAACCTTGACCGCGAATGCCGCGAAGAACGCCCCGAAGAGCCACAGCGCGGCCCTCGGAGTCAGCGACGAATGGGCGATGAGGTTGTCGTAGCTGAAGTTCGGCGTACCGCCCGACCCTGCATTCACCGCGAGGTAAAGAATCGCGACAAGCATGAGCAGGGACGGCAGCATTGTATAGATAAAGAACTTGATGCTGGCATAAAGGCGACGCTCGCCGCCCCAGATGCCGATGATGAAATACATCGGCACCAGCATCACTTCCCACATCACGTAGAA
>JBDTNA010000234.1:0-5452 GCA_039933985.1 Gemmatimonadales bacterium
TAGCCGATGAAGAAGTACGGCTCGACGAATGCGAAAGCGAGCGTCGAGAAGAACACTGTCAGGAAGATGTTGAACATTCCCTTCTGAGCGTACTTGGTGCAGATCTCGACGACTTTCTTGCTGTCGCTCACCGACGCTGCGGCGGCGCTCTCGAGATTCATGTTGGCCTTGATGAACTCGACCGCACGATACGCACCCGTCGTTACGGCCTGAGTCGAAGCGCCGACGAACCAGTGAATGACCGCGCCGCCGGTGATGAGACCGAGCAGAAACGGCGGATGCATCAGCGACAGATTGGTGAGAAGCTCAGGCTGCAGGCCGTGAGTCAGCGACATGATGATCGAGAAGATCAGCGTCGTGGCTCCGACAACAGCGGTACCGATCAGCACTGGCTTTGCCGTCGCCTTGAACGTGTTGCCAGCGCCGTCGTTCTCCTCGAGCAGGTGTTTCGCGCGCTCGAAGTTCGGCGTGAATGCGTAGTCCTTCTGTATCTCCTGCGCGATGCCTGAGATCTGCTCGATCGTCGACAGCTCGAACACCGACTGCGCGTTATCCGTCACCGGACCGTACGAGTCCACCGCGATGGTTACCGGACCCATTCCGAGAAATCCGAACGCCACTAGACCGAACGCGAACACCGCCGGGGCAAGCATCAGCGTTCCGACGCCAAGCGTGCTGACGCCATACGCGATCGACATCAGGAGCATGATCACGATGCCGAGCCAGTAGGCGCTGAAATTTCCCGCGACGAGGCCGGAGAGAATGTTGAGCGACGCACCACCTTCGCGTGACGACGTCACGACTTCCTTCACGTGCGTCGATTCGGTCGAAGTGAAGATCTTGACCAGCTCGGGAATGATGGCACCCGCAAGCGTTCCGCAGGTGATGACCGTCGAGAGCTTCCACCAGAGCGAGCCATCGCCAAGATCCGGGATGAGCAGGAAGGACACGACATACGTGAGAATTACGGAGACGATCGACGTCAGCCACACGAGCGAGGTCAGCGGCGCCTCGTAGTTCATGTCATCGGCGTTCACATAGCGGGATTTGGCAATAGCTTCGTTGACGAGGTAGGAAATTCCGCTGGCGATGATCATCATGATGCGCATCGCGAAGATCCACACGAGGAGCTGCACCTGCGTGGTCGGATTCGATACCGCGAGGATGATGAACGAGATCAGTGCGACCCCCGTCACTCCGTACGTCTCAAATCCGTCGGCACTGGGACCGACAGAGTCACCTGCATTGTCGCCCGTGCAATCAGCGATCACGCCAGGGTTGCGCGCGTCGTCTTCCTTGACGTTGAACACGATCTTCATCAGGTCGGCGCCGATGTCGGCGATCTTCGTGAAGATTCCGCCGGCAATTCGGAGCGCGGCGGCGCCAAGTGACTCACCAATTGCGAAGCCGATGAAGCATGCGCCGGCGTAGTCGCCTGGAATGAACAGAAGAATCATCAGCATGAGCAGCAATTCGACCGAGATCAGCAGCATCCCGATGCTCATTCCGGCCTTCAGCGGAATCGCGTAGCAGGGATAGGGCTTGCCCTTGAGCGACGCGAACGCGGTGCGCGAGTTGGCAAACGTGTTCACGCGGATACCGAACCACGCAACACCATAACTTCCCGCGATTCCAATCAGGCTGAACCCGAGAATGATCGCTACCTTCACCGGCTCGAACTTCAGCAGCACGCCGAAGTACAGCAGGATGATGAATCCGATGAACAGCTCGAGTATCAGGATGAACTTGCCCTGCGTGATGAGATACGTCTTGCAGGTCTCGTAAATCAGCTCGGAGATCTCGAGCATCGAGCGATGCACCGCCATCTTCTTGAGCTGATTGTAGATGACGAGGCCGAACAGGAGTCCTGCAGCGCAGACGATGAGTCCAAGCATCAGAAGCGACGATCCCGGCATTCCGAGGAACGACACCGAGCCGAGGTCAGGGATGACGAGGTTTGCCTCGCCTCCAGGACGATGCTCGGCTTGAAGCGGCGCCGTTGCGGCAGGCTCCGTCACTCCCTGTGCAATTGCGAGCGGGGCCGTAAGACCGCCGCCTAGCACGACCATCACCGCCGCAAGCGCGAGCGGAATGGCGCGTCGAACAACCGGGTGGATCCTAACTCTCATTGAAGCTCTCCTAAGGGTAATCGGCACCGCGGCGTCGCTGCCGGGCGCTCTTGGCGTTCTGACTTTCAAGGAACTGCGGGTGTTGCGGTGCGGAAAAAATCCGCGAAGGCGACAGAGGCTAGGCTTCGACCTTGCGCCAGAGGTAAAACACGGGGATGCCGATTGCGACGAGAACGAGCCCGGACACTGCCTGAGCGCGCGTCTTGTCGGAAATCAGCAGTACTACCGCGACCGTCATTGCCATCACGATGTAGAGTGCGGGCAACACCGGATAACCGATCGCGCGATACGGGCGTTCGGCGTCGGGTCGCTTGGAACGAAGGATGAACAACCCAACAGTCGTCGCAGCATAGAACAGGAGCGCCGCGAAGATCACGTAGTCGAGCAGCTGTCCGTACGTTCCCGTGAGACAGAGAAGGCTGGTCCAGATAGCCTGAACGATCAATGCCAACGACGGGACGCTGTTCTTGTTGAGCTGACCTGCTTTCCTGAAGAACAGCTTGTCCTTCGCCATCGCGTAGTAGACGCGAGCGCCGGACAGAATCAATCCGTTGTTGCAGCCGAACGTCGAGATGAGAATCGCGGAAGCCATGATCGTTCCGCCGATCGCGCCGAACATTATCTCGGCTGCTGCGGCGCCCACGCGGTCCTGCGTGGCAAACTGAATTCCGCGACCGATAACCGTCGCTGCTTCCTTCGTTCCGTGAAGCGGCAGGACGTTGAGATACGCAACGTTCGCGAGAATGTAGAGAGTGCTGACGAGACCCGTGCCCATGAGCAGGGCGAGCGGCAGATTGCGCTGGGGGTTCTTAACTTCGGCCGCTGCGAAAGTCACGTTGTTCCACGCGTCGCTGGAGAACAGCGACCCGACGAGTGATGCTCCGAACGCGATAAGGAAGACCGAAGTAACGTCGACACTGCCGACAAAGTTGCCGGGCCCGAAGTTGGCAGCCAGCGCTTCCGGATTTCTGCCGATCGTGATGCCGAGCAGAATCAGCAGTGCGAGTGCGCCAGTCTTGACGATCGTGAGAGTGGTCTGAACGAGCTTGCCTTCGCGAACGCCGCGCAGGTTGATCCAGGTGAGAATCCACACCGAGATCAGCGCGATGAGACGCTGCGGAGTAAGTCCGACTTCGATCAGTCCGCCGGGGGTCGTAATGTCGAACTGCGGAAACCAGCCGAATCGATCAGGCGTAATTGCCGGCCAGAGAACTCCAAGAAATCTTCCGAACGCGACCGCGACTGCGGCGATCGTTCCGGTCTGAATAACGATGAAGAGAGTCCATCCATACAAGAAACCCATGAGAGGACCCATGGATTCGCGGAGGAAAACGTACTGGCCACCGGCCTTTGGATACATCGCCGCAAGCTCGCCGTACGCGAGCGCGCCCAGCACAGTCATGACACCGGCGACGATCCATGCGAGCATCAGCCAGAGTGGCGATCCAACAGTGCGCGAGATGTCGGCTGAGACGATGAAGATACCGGAGCCGATCATGGAGCCGGCGACGAGCATGGTGGCGTCCGTCAGCGACAGCGCCTTTACGAAGCCCTCGGAGGAATCCTGCTTCGGGTCTTCGCTCACGACATCTGACCCGCTGACATCGACGCGTTACCGGTCTCGGGCATGTTGCTCATCCGCAGTCTCCAAAAAAAAAAAAGGGAATGAGACACCCGGCGCAAACGCCCGGTGATCAGTCAGCCGGGGAATTTACGTAACTCACGGACTCAAAGCCAGTTAGATGAACCCCATTGATCCTAGAAGATGAACTGGATATCAACGGTATCGCGCACGGGCGTGCCATCGGGTTTCACCCCCGGCCTGAACCTCAACGCATTGAGAACATCGCGGAGCTTTCGATTGTATCCCCCATCTCTCGATGGATTGAAACCGAGCAGCTTCGCGTTCCCTTTCTCATCGACGTCGAAATAGGCGGTGAGATGGTATCCCCTTAGAGAAGGAGGAGCGGGAAGAGGAGGAAGAAAAAACTGCGTCGGGGTGGGAGGATAATTCGTTCCCGGCCCGCCACCGGTCCCCGGACCATTCGAGCTGCCGATTCCGGTTCCCACACCCGACCCAATACCGCCGCCGCTTCCGGGTCCGGCTCCAGAGGTTCCTGCCGTCCCCGCGCCTGCGGCCGTTCCCGTTCCGATTCCAGAGGGCACGGGAGTCACGATCGGCGGCGCGGGCACCGGCTTTAATTCCGGAGCAGGCGTCGCCTTTGGCGGCTCGATTGGCTTTGGCGGGGGAACTACGAGCGCCGCCGCATCCGGTGCAGGCATTTCGAGCGCGACATACTGAAGTCGCTCTCCCGCCGGGACGCCAGAGCCGTTGTTACCGCCTCCGCCTCCTCCTGCTGGTCCAGGACCGCCGCCGCCAACCGTAGGAGTTCCACTGAAGCTGTTGATGCCGGCGGGCAGAAGTATCAGGAGAAAAATGAGCAAATGCGCAAAAAGAGAGGCGGCGATTCCCTTCCACCGCCCCTCTCTCTTGCTCGGTACCCCAACTGGGGGCCTGTATCCTGGCAGCGTTACTGCGCCGCCGGTGGGTCCTTTGGTGATACGCCGATGACCTTCACACCGGCACCGCGGGAAACGTCCATTGCATAGATCACGTCAGAATACTTCGTCTTCGGGTCGCCCTTTACAAAAATGATCTTCTCGGGACGGCCGTCGTAGATCTCCTTGAGACGCTTCGGCAGGTTGGCCTTGGTGATAGGCTCCTTGTTGACGAGATAACGATCGCCGGGGAAAACCTCCAGCACGATCTGCGGCGGCGGATTGGCACTCGACTCCTGCTCCGTTGGATCGGGAAGCTGAAGATCGATCGCCTTTCGCGACATCGGAACGACAAGCATGAAGATGATGAGGAGCACAAGCAGCACGTCGATCATCGGTGTGACGTTGATGTCGTTCGTGAGCCCGCCGCCTCCAGTCGTCATGGACATTACTTCTTCCCTCCCTTCGGCATTCCACCCATCACGTTGTCACTGGCAATGAGCGACATCGTACCAGGCTGCTGATCGGTGATCATACCGGTTACCGCAACCTTGTTGTGCGCCGCGATATCGAGGGCGTCGAGTACCTTTCCGTACTCGAGGTCCTTGTGTGCCTTGATATATAGAAGCTTGTCCTCTTCGCGATTCTCATAAATCGCGAGAAGGCGCTGACCCAGCTCCGCATTTGGAATCGGAGCCTTGTTCAGGAAATACTGCCCGTTTGCATCGATGCCTAAGACCTGGTCGCGCTCCTCTTCAGGATGCGGCTTCAGGTTCTGGCCCTGGGGCGGTATCGCCTGGAAGCCGGCCGAGATGGCCGGCACG
>JBDTNA010000235.1:0-5431 GCA_039933985.1 Gemmatimonadales bacterium
GATTCGGCGAGCCTGGCGGCGAGCTCGGCGACTCTTCGCTCGAGAAGCCCCGCCTCGCCATACGCAATCTCGAGATTGCGACGGGCGACACGCATACGCTCATCGAGCGCGAGCGCACGCGAAAAAGCGCCAACCGCATCGTCGTACATGCCGCGGCGATAGTAGAGAACGCCGAGATTGTTCTGTGCTCCCGGATCCGTCGGGTCAACGCGCCTCGCGAGAGAGCGCAGGATGTCCGCGTCCCTCTCCGAAAGCGCGAGTGCTGCATTGCCGGTCATTATTTCACGCGGACCGCGTCGAAGATCAGTCCGAACGACTCCGCATCCGGAAGAAGAAGAAAGAATCCGCGGAACTGCTCACCAATCTCCTCGAACGTGAACTCCGTCTCGACGCAGCATGCGGCTGCTGCGTCCCCGGCCTGACGCCTGTGCTCTTCCATCACGACCGCAGTTGTGCCGACAGTAAGCTTCGGAGGCGAAGGCAGGAGGGTCATTCCGAGAAACTCACTCAGCGCAGTCATGTATGCGCCGCCAAGAATGTTGCCGGCTTCCTTGAGCGCCGACTCCTCGAGAACGTCGAGCGTTCCGCCGGGACGCCTTTCGCGCCTGAGCATGAGGTCCGCGAGACGCCTTCCAGTTGCAAGCGGAAGCGCAAGAAGTGTGTGCCCCTTGAGAGAGCCATGCATCTCCATCAACACGCTGATGATCTGCGAATCCTTGTCGGCGATGCCGGGAATCAGCTCATCGAGCGGAGCGACGTTCACGGTCGGAACATCGATCATGATTCGCGCACCGGTCAGGAGCGACAGCGCAGTCGCGGCGTGGCCGGCGCCGATATTGGCGACTTCCTTCAGCGCGTCGACTCGGGCAGGACTCAGCGTATCCCGCAGCGATGGCGAAAGACGAACGTTGGAAGTTTCTGTGCTCGGCATTGGCAGGTGGCTAGGCGATTCCCTGCGCATCGAGAATGAGCGCAGGTAAGCCGTTGGTGAGGATTGTCGCGCCGTTGAACAGCTGCGGCATTCCGCGAGCGGCGTCGAAGGATTTGACGACGACTTCCTGCTGTCCGACGAACTCGTCAACGACGAGACTCATCCGGCCATCAGGAAGGTCCAGCACTACGACATGTCCGCCCTTCTCCCGCGGCGGATGACCAAGACGCTCGCGAAGCCGAATCGCGGGCACAGACTGTCCACGAATCGAAAGCATCTCGCGCCCGTCATCGTCGAATCCGATCATCTCCGGATTCAGCACGAGCGTTTCGACTACGTGTGTGATCGGAAGCGCGTAAACTTCGTTTTCGCTCTTAGCGAGCAGGGCGTGAATGATTGCGAGCGTCATCGGAAGCTCGAGCCGAATCTCGGTGCCTGCGCCAGCATCGGTAGAGAGCTCGACCGCGCCACCAAGCGACCGCACCTTCGTCGCGACGACATCGAGTCCGACACCGCGACCCGATATGTCGGTGACCTTGGATGTCGTCGAGAAACCCGGACGCGCGATCAGCGTCAGGATTTCCGCGTCAGTCAGCAGGCCAGGATCCTTCTCGATTAGTCCAGCAGCACTGGCGCGCTCGAGAACCCGAGCCACGTCGATGCCTCGACCGTCATCGCTCACCCGGATCACTACAGATGAGCCTTCCCGCGAGGCCGACAACGTGAGATGCGCAACCGGCGGCTTGCCTGCCGCGCGCCGCTCGGCCGGAGTCTCGATTCCATGATCGAGCGAGTTTCGCAGCAGATGCATGACGGGGTCGCCAACTTCATCGAGCACGGATTTGTCCACTTCGATGTCCGATCCGAGAATCTCGAAGACGACTTTCTTGCCGAGCGAATGAGCCATGTCGCGAACGAGTCTCTCGAAGCGCTCGAATGCCTGACCGACAGGAACCATGCGAGCTGTCGTGATCTCGGTCTGAAGATTTCCGATCAGCCGTGATGCCTGAAGCACGGCTTCGGTGAGTGCGGGATTCGACGATTTGCGCGCGACTTCCTGCAGACGTCCGCGGGCGATCACCAGCTCGCCGATCAGGGTCATCAGAGTGTCGAGTCGCTCCGCATCCACTCGAACGAACCGGTGCGCCTTTTCGGGAGACGGCGCGATATTTTGAGAGAAAGACCTTGCCGGCGACCCTGAATTCGCAGGCAAATTGGAACTTGCTCCATCAGCGTTATCGGAGACCGGCCGTTGAACTGGCCATTCCATTGTCGGATTGACGCTGTCCGCATCGGTCTCGTCCGGGGTCACCGCCTCGATTGCAGCAATCGTCGACGCGATTTCAACCGCTTTCGTTCCCGGCTCGGATACCGCTGCGACGGCAGTCTCGAGAGTATCGACCGCATCGAACAGCACTTCGATCACGTCGTTTGTAATCGCCGTCTGACCACGACGAAGCAGATCGAGCAGTGTCTCGAGAGCGTGCGAGAGCTTCCGTACCTCGTCGTAACCCATCGCGGCGCTCATGCCCTTTACCGTATGGACTGCCCTGAACAGCTCCGCTACGCGCTCCACGCCTTCGCCGCGCTCGAGAGCCAGCAGAGACGTGTTCATCTCTGCCAGTCGTTCCCGTGACTCGGCGCGAAACAGCTCCGCGTAGCGTTTTGTGTTCACTTATCCAAGAACGCGCTGAACTGCCTCGAGCACGCGACTCGGCTGAAACGGCTTCACGACGAAGTCCTTCGCGCCCGCCTGGATCGCTTCGGCGACGAGTGACTGCTGTCCCATCGCGCTGCACATGAGCACACGCGCCTGCGGATCGTACGTTGTGATCTCTCTCACCGCTTCGATACCGCCCATCTCCGGCATGATGATGTCCATCGTCACCAGGTCGGGCTTGAGCGCCTTGTACTTCTCTACCGCCTGAGCGCCAGAATCGGCTTCGCCGATTACCTCGAGCCCCGCCTGCGTCAGAATGTCGCCGATCATCGTGCGCATGAATACCGCATCATCGCACACCAGCACCGTGTTGTTCACAACTGCCTCCTCAGGCGAGAGCCGTTTCCACCATTGCGCGCAGGTCGAGATGCGCGCCCCCTTCCACATCGACAACAGGCAGCGCCTGAATGTCGAACACGTTGTCCACAATCACGCCCGCAAGCCGCCCGCGGCGCTCTACGAGCAGAATGCTCGCGTTCGCACCGTCGGCGGGTACTCCGTAGAGACACAACGCGGCATCCATGACAGTGACCAGGCTGCCGCGCAGGTTGATAAGTCCCCGTACATACGGGGGCGCACCTGGAAGACGAGTGGTGGCCATAATCGGAACGATTTCGCGAACATCTCCCAGCTCGGCGCAGCGGGTGCGTCCGGCGATCGCAAAAACCAGCACTCGTCGCGTCTCGACGTGAGGCGGGCGCGCAGCATCGGAGGCCCCTGCGTGCCCAGGGTTCAAACCCCCGTCGATGATGATCTCTGGCGCCTGGCTAGTCATGGAAGCCGAGCGCGGCGAGAGGATCCTCGGCCTGCGCAACGGCTTCGCCCTCTCCGATTGCACGGAGAGAAGCTTTCAGATCGTCGGGCAAGGGTGAACGGATGTCCATCGGCGCGCCAGTTATTGGATGATCGAGCTGGAGCCACGCCGCGTGGAGAAAATGCCTCTTGGGCGCCAACCCCACCATTCGTCGCCCACCCCCGCCGCCGTAGGTATCGTCACCCATTACCGGATGACCAACGGATGCGATGTGAACGCGAATCTGGTGAGTTCGCCCGGTATGCAGATGCGCACGCAACAGGTCTCCCGGTGCGAAGCGGGCCAGCCGGACAAAGTCCGTCTTCGCCTGCCTGCCGGTATTGACGATTGCCATGCGCTTTCGGTCTCGCGGGTCGCGATCGAGAGGCTTTTCGATCGAGAGAGTGTCGCTGTCGAGATGTCCCCAGATCATCACGGCATAGCGACGAGTGACTCGACGCGACGCTATCGCCGCGCTAAGAAGCCGGTGGGACCTCTCGGTTTTTGCAACGAGTAGCAGTCCCGACGTCTCCTTGTCGAGTCGGTGAACAATTCCGGCTCTGTCAGGAGTTGCCCCGGGTGCAAGCTCGCCGCTCCGTCCCATCAACGCATTGACGAGAGTTCCCGTCCAGTTGCCAGGCGCGGGATGCACGACCATTCCGGCGGGCTTGTCAACGATGAGGAGATACTCGTCTTCGAATACGACTTTTAGCGGAATGTCTTCGCCGCTGATCTCGCGAGTTGTCACAGCAGGCTCGTCCACCACGATCGCGTCGCCGACAACGGGCTTGTAGCTCGCTTTTTCGCGCTGGCCATTCACCGTGACATTTCCATTCGCGATCAACGTCGCAGACTGCGTGCGTGAAAGTCCCGCGTGCGATGCCACAAGAAGATCGAGGCGAACGTTTCCGTCCGCCTCGACAATGAATTCGTGGTGCTCGCCCGCGCTCAGATGTCTGAGCCCGTAGACGAAGCGGCGCTCATGCCGGAGACCGGCGGAGTCGCTTCGGCGTCAGCTACAGCAACCGGCTCAGCAGCATTCTCTTCGCCCCATAGTACCCAGGCGAGAAGAAACGCACCGACACTCACCGCCATGTCGGCAACGTTGAACGTCGGCCAGCGCGCATCACCGATTCCGACGTCGATGAAATCGACAACTCCCTGAGCCGATCGCACGCGATCGACCAGGTTTCCGATCGCTCCGCCACAGACGAGGGAGATGGCCATCGTGCGCAGCAGATCACCGTCTTTCGTCGCCTTGTAAAGGCGGCCGAGTATGACGAGCGCGCCGATGGTGAGGACCATGAAGATCCAGCGCGAATACTCACCGAGATGCAGGCCAAAGGCTGCACCCGGGTTGTATACAAGCGTGAAACGAACCGCGTCGCCGATCAGCTCATGCGGAATTCGCTGCGGAACGAGCGAGTACACCGCGATGGCCTTGGTGATGATGTCGGCAACGACGATCACCACCAGGACCGACCAGAACAGCGGTGTGTTAGCTCTGCCTCTTTGCATCTTCCTCACGCTGCTTGCAGTCAATGCAGAAACGCGCGTGGGGAAGCGCGTCGAGACGTTCGTAGGCGATGTCCTGCTGGCAGTTGTGACACTTGCCGAACGTTTCGGGTGAGCGATAGAGACGACGCAGCGCTTCGTCGAGGTGCCAGAGGAAGCGGCCTTCCTGGCTCGCGAAGAGGAAAGCTTTCTCGCGCTCCATTGCGTCGGTGCCCTGATCTGCCATGTGGAACGAATAGGCACTCAGGTTTCCGTCGGCGTTCTGCGGAGTCGAGCCGAAGGCCTCGTCGTAGTGACCAAGCTCCTTCAGCACGCGCCGGCGCTCTTCGAGGAGCCGCTTCTCGAAATGATCGAGTGACTTCTTGTTCATTGCCTTCGGCTTCTTCGCGGCGGTTGTGGTTGCCATCTACACTGCCCTCTCTAATGCGATGCTTGCCGGCTGACCATCAATGTCAACCGATTGCGCCGCGTT
>JBDTNA010000236.1:0-5431 GCA_039933985.1 Gemmatimonadales bacterium
TGCTCAGGACCTCGGCCGCCCGGCGCGTTTCCTTCGCGTATTCAATGTTGAAGGAGACAATGCGCAGAGTGTCACTGCGCGACGGCGTGTTGACAGTGCGAGCCGCGCCACCGTAGCGCGGCGAGGCGGGATCGGCGTAGTTCACCCCCGGCCGGCACCCGAGACAGAGAATCAGGATAAATCCGTATCGCATCGTAAGAAAACGACTCGTTTGCAAAACCGACACCGAACCGTTTTGCGCCAACGAGTGTCAATGGGTTAACAGTCTGTCAACCGACTGACAATCCTTCACTGGCCCTAACGAAAAACAAACATGATGTCATGGCAAGCTACATCCCTCTCAGTCTCGCTGGTGTTCGCACAAGCCGCTGTTCCCGCGGCGTCAATCTCCACAAGGCCACCGTTAACCGCGGCCAATTGGCAGGAAGACCTGGCGTACCTGGCTGCTGAATGGCCGAGGAGACACAAGAATCTCTTCCACTTTGTCACCGATGCTGACTGGAACGCGGCGGTCGCGCGACTGAACGAGCGAATTCCTTCTCTCGAGCGTCATGAGATCATCGTAGAGCTGGGGCGCCTGACTGCGATGATCAAGGATTCCCATTCAGGTATCGGGTCGTTTCGGCAGGAAGCGATCGATTTTCATCGTATTCCGATTGCCGCCGAAGTCTTCACGGATGGCGTTTTCATCGTACGTGCGTCCGCCCAATCGAAGGAGCTGGTCGGCGCGAAGATCATCAAAATCGGAAATTCAGAAATCTCAGCCGTTCTCGATTCCGTTGCTCAGCTGATCGCGAGCGACCCCGGTAATTCGATGCGGACAAGAGACATTGGTCCGATTCTGCTGGGTATGCCTGAAGTAATGAATGCGTTCAGGTTCATTCCCGGACTTGACCAGATTCCGTTGACTCTCGAAAAGGACGGCCGACGATTCACCCGGGCAGTACAGCCTGTGACCCGGACCGACTACGACAGAATCCAGTGGATCGATTGGAGGCCGGAAAAGCCCATTGCACTGGGAAGCCGTAACCGGCTCTTCTGGTATGCGTACATGCCCTCAGACAAGACCATATATGTCCAGATCAACGAGATGGCGAACGATTCCACCGAGTATCTGGCCGAGACATTCAAGCATGCCGTGGCGGAGGCCGAGTCTCTGAAGGTCGACCGGTTTGTCATCGACCTCAGGTACAACGGCGGAGGAAGCAGCAGCGCCGTGAGGCCGATGGTTATTTCGCTGATCAAGTCGGAGCGCATCGACCAGCACGGCCATTTGTTCGCGTTGATTGGGAGGGAAACAGCATCTGCCGCGCAGAATTTCGTGAACGACCTCGAGCGGCTGACGAACACTGTTTTCATCGG
The DNA here is from genome assembly GCA_039933985.1 of Gemmatimonadales bacterium. Lineage (GTDB taxonomy): Bacteria > Gemmatimonadota > Gemmatimonadetes > Gemmatimonadales > Gemmatimonadaceae > UBA4720. The sequence goes on from JBDTNA010000236.1 coordinate 1,363, forward strand.
GGAGCCGACCGCTCAGAATCCGTCGTTCTACAGTGACGGCTATGTAACGACTCTTCCCAACTCGAAGATCATGGCTTTCAGCGCGACTCGATGGTTTCAAACGGCCAACTCGAAGGATACCAGGCCGTACGTCGCACCGGATGTGGTTGCCGAATGGAGCTCGAATGACTATCGAACAGGACGGGACCCAGGACTTGCCGCCGTGCGCAGCTACCACGCCAGAGTATCGTTGCCGCTGCAGATCGTCGCGATAGCTGAACGTGGAGGCGTCAGGCAGGCGGCCGATTCTCTCGTTGCTGTCGGCAACACCGGCGTTGCCCGCTATCGCGACCTGTCGCAGAGCATGATCCGATATTCCTTCGATGAACTCTGGACCAACGGACACTCCGAGAAGGCGATGCTGCTGCTTGGGGCGAACGCACTTGCACATCCCGGTGACTGGAATGCGCACGATGCTCTCGCGGGTGCTCATGAAAACAAGGGGGAGTACGCGCTGGCGCTCGCCGAATATGAGAGAGCTCGAGCGCTCAATCCAACCCATCGGGGCGTTCTGGACGGGATCGAGCGCGTAACGGCAAAGTTGAAGCACTGATAAAGACCTACAAGAATAGTAGCAATTCGCTACTATAAATGTGTCCGGGTTCACTACTATAGGGTATGCAATTCGGCCAAAAGGACCCCGAGAATCAGAATGAGCCTCGGCGCCAGCTTTTGTCGCATGCCTCCTCGAAGACGTTCTTACCCCTGTCTCCCCGAGGAGCCAACAAATGCTCAGTTTCCGCGCACTCTCCACCTGTATCACCCCGGCGCTGTTTGCGCTGGCCGCCTGCAGCAAGGACCACACGACAACGCCGCTTCCAATCCAGCAGGGACATGAAACGACAGTCCCGGTTGCCAACACCGGTTTTGTCGAAGCCCGGACCTCGCAGATCGTAACCAACGGCGGCCCGCCGACCCAGGTGTTTGACGACTTCACGTTCACGGCTAGCGCGAGCATCAATACAATCGCGTGGCAGGGGATCTACTGCGTTCAGCAGGTCGGCGCCGGCGCTCCGCAGCCCACGGCGAGTTCATTCACTATCTCGATCTATCCAGATGCAGCCGGACGACCCAACCTGGCCGGCCGAATTCATACATCGACATACACGACGGCTCAGGCAGGGCAGACATTCGAGAAGAACGTCTCTGGCCTCACCTGCGGCACGGCCGCGAATACAACCTGGCCGTTCTACAAGTACCAGGTCACGCTTCCATCGGCCGTCGCTATTGCGGCGAACACAAAGTACTGGATCAGCATCCAGGCAACGACGCCGTCGTATGACGTCTACTTCGGCTGGCGCGACGGAACGCCGAACGACAACTCGTCACTACAGCTTTTCCAGGGCACGTACACCACGTACAACGTCGACCGCGCCTACGCATTGAAGACGTTGTAAAGGCGCGAGCCTTGTCCCCGGCGGCGCGCGGCCGTCGGGGATTCGCGCGTACCTAATGTTTGCGTGGCCGTGACGATGGTCTTATGCTTGGCGCCCATGGATATCACGGCAATTCTGAGCGACGTCCAGGACGGGATACCGGGAGCCGCGGATAAGCTGGCAAACGCCGTGTTCGAGGACCTGCATCGCATCGCCGACGCGGCCATGCGACGCGAGCAGGATGGCCACACGCTCCAGCCGACTGAGCTCGTCGACGCAGCTTTTCTCAAGGCGATCGGACAGAGGCAGATCACATGGCAAAGCCGGGCGCATTTCTTCGCAGTAGCCGCGCAGACGATCCGACACATCCTCGTCGATCACGCAAGAAGTCGCCGCCGGCAGAAGCGCGACTTCGGCGTTCGCGTCACATTCGACGAAGGAGTTGCGGAAGCCGCTGAGAGCTCGCTCGATCTCATCGCACTCGATGATGCTTTGCGGCAGCTGGACGCAGCCGCACCGCGACAGGCAAAGGTGGTCGAGCTGCGGTTCTTCGGCGGTCTCGAGATCGACGAAACCGCTCATGCGCTGGGAATCTCTCCGGCGACAGTAAAGCGCGACTGGACCTTCGCACGCGCGTTTCTCCTGAAATCACTCGAAGCGGCGACCTGATCGATGGACGACATATCGCCGACACCAGAACACATCGAACGGCTTCAGGAGCTCTTCGAGAAAGCGCTCGATCATCCGACGGCCGACCGCGAAAATTTTCTCAACACTGAGATCCCGAACGAGCCGGGCCTTCGTGATGAAGTACTTGGCCTTCTCGCAGCGCATCACGGTTCAGACGACAAACTCGGCAAACCTCTATCGAGGTCTGCGCTGAGCAACGCGATCAACGCAACCGATCCATGGATCGGCAAGCGCGTTGGCTCATACGAAATCGTGGGCCTTATTGGAGTCGGCGGGATGGGCGCAGTGTATGAAGCGCGTCGGGCAGACGACCAGTACAACAAGCGTGTGGCGGTAAAGTTTCTTCATCGAACGGCAGACAGCCCTGCCGCGGTGCGTCGCTTCAAGGCAGAACGACAGATTCTTGCGAGTCTCAATCACGCCGGGATCGCCGCACTGATCGACGGTGGAGTCACCGATGACGGCCAGCCGTATTTCGTCATGGAGTACATCGATGGACAGCCCATCACGCACTGGTGCGACGATCGGCATCTGTCGGTCAAAGAGCGCCTTCCACTCTTTCAGCAAGTCGCTGCCGCGGTACAGAGCGCACACCAGGCGCTGGTGGTCCACCGTGATCTGAAACCTGGCAACATCCTCGTCACCGAAGACGGCAGGGTAAAGCTCCTCGACTTTGGTATCGCGCGACTGCTGCCACCGCCGGACACTGACACCGGAAACCTTCCGTCCACTCTAAGTGCAGTCCGATCGTTCACGCCGGACTACGCGGCGCCGGAACAAGTACGCGGCGAAGCAACAGGTACGGGCGTAGACATCTACGCACTTGGAGTGCTCCTGTTCGAGCTGCTCAGCGGCCGAAGGCCATTCGAACTTCGCGACCAGCGGCTATCCGAGATCGAACGCGTCATCTGTAATACCCCGGCTCCCGCACCCAGCACGAGGATCGATGACGATCGCCCGGAGAAACTGGGCGAGCGATCAGCCGCCAAAGTGCGATCGCAAATCGCAGGCGACCTGGATGCCATAGTTCTCATGGCGCTTCGCAAGGAACCCGCGCGCCGATACAGCTCGGCCGAGCTGATGTCGCGCGATGTGAGTGCGCACTTGAACGGTCATCCTGTTTCCGGACGCCCCGATGGGTTCGGTTACCGAATGCGGAAGCTCGTCGGCCGCCGCAAGCTCGAGACTGCCGCCATCACGATTGCGACGCTGTCGCTGATCGGCGGATTGATCGGCGTGACCATTCAAGAGCGAAAGGCTGAGTCGCAAAGCCGCCGCGCCACGCAGGTCACGGATTTTCTAACAACGATGCTTGGATCAGCTGATCCTGCGTCGCTTGGCAAGGATGTCACCGTGCGCGAGGTGCTCGATTCCGCCGCGCATCGCGCCGACACTCTTGCAAGGTCACCCGAACTCGATGCGCAAATCCGAAACGTCATCGGGAATACCTACATGGCACTCGGAGAATTCGAGGCGGCACAGGGGCAATTCAAGAAAGCGCTGGATGCGCACAACCGTCGTATACCCAGCGGCGACAATCGTACTGCCGTAGCATACACGCGCCAAAGCTATGCTCTCGAATATCTGGGAGAGTACGCCGCGGCAGACTCAGTCCTTCACGTTGCAGCGGCGCTATTCGAGCGGCACCCGCATGAGAATCCGCTGGACCAGGCGGATTTTCTCGATCAACGGGGCCGGATACTCAACCGACTCGGGAAGATGGTCGAAGCGGAGCCGTTGTTTCAGCAGGCGCTCGACCTGGAGCTGAAGTTTGCGCCGAAGAATGATTCAATAGTATCGACATCGTATGCGAATCTCGGATTCGTGAACGCGGAGCAGGGCAAGTTCGCACGGGCTGAATCGTTGTACGTGGCTGCAATTGCGGCCGGACACCGCGCGTATGGAAATGTGCATCCTGAGCTCGCAGGGCTCATGTCGCCATATGCGGCTGTGCTGGACCGCGC
>JBDTNA010000237.1:0-5407 GCA_039933985.1 Gemmatimonadales bacterium
ATGAAAAAGGAAAGAGCGATAAGGAATGATCTCGCTTCGTTTGCTTGCCCTGTTTCTCGGGCTTATCGCGTCAGCAGCAGGTTGCCGCAAGGCCGCCGACGCTGCCACTGCCGAGACGAAGGGGATCGCAGCCAAGCGCGTCAACGAGCTCACGCAGCGACTCGCGAAGGCCGACGCGGCGCCGGACTCGGACAAACCGGTGGCAATGTGGATCATGCCGGTGGAGTTGCGCGAGATATCGGGGATCGCACTTCTTCCAGATGGCAAGATCGTCGCGCACGGAGACGAGCAGGCGCTCATCTACGTTATCGATCCGCGAACCGGAATGGTGCTCGACCGATTCCACGTCGGTAAGGGAATTCACGGCGACTTTGAAGCGATCACGACTTCAGGCGACAACGTCTGGCTGCTTCAAAGCAACGGCAGGATCTATCAGTTCAAAGTCGGCGCGAACAACGCGCACGTTCCCTACAAGGTCATCGACACCCGGCTCGGAAAGGAATGCGAGTTCGAAGGCATTGCATACGAACCGGACAGCGCGTGGCTCGTCATGCCATGTAAGCGCGTTTTGAAGAAGAGCATGCGCGGACAGCTGGTACTGTATCGCGTTCGGCTTCAAGGCTCGGGCGCCGGCAGGATTTCGGAATTGACCATTCCAATGAAGCAGGTCATCGGCTCGAACAAATGGAAGGAGTTCAAGCCTTCTGACATCACGCTCGAGCCCAGGACCGGGAACTACGTCATCATCGCCTCCCACGAAAAAGCGCTGGCTGTGATCACGCCGGACGGAGATGTGCTTCGATCCGAGAAGCTTCCGGGAAAGCATCCACAGGCCGAAGGCGTTGCGATCACACCCGATGACATCCTCATCGTTAGTGATGAGGCGACGAACGTACCAGCGACAATCACACTCTATAGATGGCGACAATAGTCACAAATTCGGAGACCAACCCAGATGAATCGCGCCCACGGACTTGAGCGCGCTGCAGTCGCAGGGATTGCGGCCGCCGCGTTCTGCATCTTCGTCGATCCGATCGCGTCGGAGTCCGTGCGGGCACAAACGCCCGCGGTGCTTGGCACTGACAGCGTCACCATCGCCGCGGGACCTTCCTATGCGGCCGGCAGCTTCTACCGCAGTCTTTTCGGCGACGACTACCGCGAGGAGTGGACAATGCCCATTCGGGTTCCCGTCCTCGACCTGAAGACATTCGCCGGCGGATTGACTCCGACCAAGCTCGGCGGTGGAAGACAGACGCGATCGCTCCGACTCTCCACGCCGGACAGCTCGGAATTCGTTTTCCGTCCGATCTACAAGGCGCAGACTATACTCCCCGACCAGTTCAAGCACACGATCATCTGGACTGTGTTTCAGGATCAAGGCGCCGCATCGCATCCGGGCGGAGCGGTCGCCGCGGCTCCGATTCTGCAGGCGGCAGACATTCTGCATCCTACTGGCCGCATTGCCGTAATGCCCGATGACCCGCGCCTCGGTGAATACAGAAAGGAGTTCGCCGGCAAGCTGGGTGAGATCGAAGAATATCCGCACGTGCCGGAGAAGGGCCACGCGTTCGCCGATGCGAAAAAAATCCTCGATGGTGAGGAACTGCTCGAAAAAATCAACGCCAGTCCGTCGGATCGAGTCGATGCGCGGACACTGCTTCGCGCCAGACTTATCGACATGCTGCTCAACGACAACGATCGCCACCCGGATCAGTGGAAGTGGGCTCGCCTGTCAGGTGATTCAAGCTTCCTTTGGGAACCGATTCCGCGTGACCGCGACAAAGTCTTTCTCCAGTATGAAGGCGCGCTGCTTCACATCGGGCGAAAGTTTGCGCCGTCCCTCGTTGAGTTTGACAGCCGATATCCAAAAGGCAGCGCACTCTTCGAGAACGCGATGGAGTTCGATCGCCGACTTCTCGGCGGACTCGACAAGAGCGTGTGGGATGCCGAAGCGATCGCCCTCAAGCAGCGAATCACTGACGATGTCATCGTCCGATCAGTTCGTTCGATGCCGCCCGAATACACGCAACTGACGGGTGACATCGTTGCGAAGCTGAGATCCCGCCGCGATTTCCTTTCTGAAGCCGCGAGTCAGTATTACTCCGAGCTTTGGGAGATCGCCGAGATACATGGCACCGATGCAGCCGACGATGCGGTGGTTGCGAGAGCGCCCGACGGTAGCGTAACGATCAGGCTCGGCTCCGGCGGCTCAGCGCCATACTTCATACGCCGGTTCGATCCGGAGGAGACGAAGGAGATCCGCGTCTACATGCATGGGGGCGATGACAACGCGACCGTCACCGGGTCCGGCCCCTCGAGGATTGGTGTCAAAGTAATTGGCGGCAACGGAACTAATTTCGCCGGCGCTGGAAAAGAAGTGAACGAAGTCAAGTTCTACGATGTCGGTATTGTGTCCGGCGTGAAGTACGACAAGGATACGGTGATGGAGAAAACGGATCCGGCAAGTGAGCTGAATGCGAGATACAACCGACGTCCCTGGATAAGAGCATATGGAACGCTCCTTCCGCCGCAAAAGGATCGCGGCGTTAGAATCGAGCCCGTACTCGGCGCCCGCACAGGTCACGGAATCGGACTCACTCCAAAAGTCGGAATCGCACGGACTGCCTACGCGTTTCGGTATGTCCCGTACGCCAGCAAGGTGCAGGCAGACTTGTCGTATTCGTTCGTCCATAGCGGATACGCGGTCAATCTTTTCGGCGACAAGCGATTCGAGAGCTCTCAAATTCACGTTCCGGTCGACGCGGGAGTGTCGCAGCTCGACATGGTGGTGTTCCGCGGATTCGGCAACAATCTTCCCGAGCGCGAGGAAAAATTCTACGACATCAAGCAGACTGCGTGGCGCTTTCGTCCGGCCGGCGGCTTCTCTTTCAATGCGGAGAGCGGTCTGACGTTCGGCCCGATCGTTCGCTACACGAAGACCGACAGCGTCAGCAACCGCTTCATTTCACAACAGCGGCCCTACGGATTCACGACGTTCGCTGAGGCTGGCGCGCTTGTGAAGCTGCACTACGACACTCGCTACAAGCCCGACACTCTTCGGCCGCGCGCAATTCTCGACTTGAGCGCGAGCGGATATCCCGGAATGTTGGACGCGAAGACTGCGTACGAATCCGTCGAAGGAGCTGTGACAGCCTATATCAACATCCCCGTTGGCACGCGCCCGGTCATCGCGCTTCGTGGTGGTGGAAAAAAAGTCTACGGAAACTTCCCTTACTTCGACGCAGCGTTCCTCGGGGGTGGCAGCACACTCCGAACCGAGCACAGACAGAGTATCGCCGGTGACGCATCGGTGTTCGGTGCCGGTGAGCTGCGAGTGCCGGTCGCGAAATTCCCCCTGATCTTTCCGCTCGACGTTGGATTGATCGGATTCACCGAGGCAGGGCGCGTATACGTTGACGGCGAATCGCCGGGCGGATGGCATACCGCGACCGGCGGCGGTTTCTGGATCGGACTCATCGATCCGGGCAAGAGCATAAACGTCCTCTTCACCAACAAGAAGACCCGGCGAACGATGGTGAGCCTGGGTTTCGCCTACTAGACTTTCGGGGTCGCCAGTCGTTATGCGATACTACGCAAGTCGTCAACCAACGACGACTCGGCCCCTTCGTGCCGGTTTGCTGGTTTGTCTGGCGATGGCGGCGTGTAAGGGCGAGAAGAAACCGACTCCTCCGGCCGAGAGTCCGGCGATCGAGATTGCCCTGGCGGGGGCCGCCGTGATGATCGGAGCCGGCGATATCGCGATGTGCGGAAAAACCGGTGATGAACAGACAGCGGCAATCATCGACAGCGTTCTCAAGGCTGACAGCGCCGCGAATGTGAAGGACGTTGCGATCACCATCGGCGACAACGTCTACTCGGTTGGATCTGCGCGAGAGTTCGTGAGCTGCTTCACTCCGTCATGGGGCGACAGCCACAAGAGGATCATGAAATCCGTTCGCCCGTCGCCGGGGAATCACGACTACGACTCGCGCGGCGCAGAACCGTACTTCCAGTACTTTGGGAGCCGGGCGGGCCCGGGGCGACGCGGATATTACAGCTACGATATCGGCGACTGGCACGTTGTTTCATTGAACAGCGAGCTTCCTGCGAATTCGGGAAGACTCGTCGCAGCGAAGGCGCAGGACGACTGGCTGCAGAAAGACCTGGCTCAGAACAGGAAGCAGTGCACCGTTGCATACTTTCATCGCCCGCTGTTCAGCTCGGGAGATCACGGCAACAGTCCGTCGATGCGAAAACTGTGGGACATCATGTACGCCAACGGCGTCGATCTGGTGCTGAACGGTCACGACCATCACTACGAGCGTTTTCTTCCGCAGACACCGGCGGGTGTCGCTGATTCAGCCAGGGGAATCGCGCAGATCATTGTCGGAACCGGCGGAGGAACACTGCGCGGAGTGAGCAGTCCGCGCATTTCCAATTCCGCTAGTGCGGTCCACGGATACTACGGAGTGCTGAAGCTGAGTCTTGGCGCCGGCGAATATCGTCACGCGTTTCTGGATACTCGCGGCCGCATCTGGGATGAGGGCGGCGGCAAGTGCCACTGAGCTAGTCGTCGTCGTCGCCGCTGACTTCGTCGGCGGGTCTGCTCTTCCATCGCCGATGAAACCAGAAATACTGTTCTGGTGCGACGCGAATCTGCTTCTCGAGACGCGAGGCGAGCTCAGTCGTTAACGCAGTGACGTCGGCTTCGAGATCTCCCGTGCGCTTGTACTGAACGCGCTCGCCGGCAATTTCGTATTTGACCTCGGACGTGCTGACCCGGCGCGCTATGCATGAAAAAACGGGGGCGTCGAGCCGCATCGCGAAAAGCGCGGGGCCGCGATGTGTCGATGCCGGACGACCGAAGAACGGAACGAACAGACCTGTGCGCCGTGCATCCTGGTCGCCGACGATTCCAACGACACCGTTTTTTCGAAGAATTCGCGGAACGCGCGAAGGTGCGTCACCCTGATAGATCGTTTCGACGCCAAGGTTGCGGCGAAGCTCCTGAAGGCGCTCATCAACCAGCCGGTTGCCCTGCCGCCGAACGATCGCCGCGATCGGAACACCGCGTGCGGCGACGCTCGCGGCAGCGATCTCCCAATTGCCGTAGTGACCGGTGACGAGCAACACACCGCGCCCAAGTGCGAGCGCGCCTTCCATGTCTTCCCATCCGACAGCCGCCGTTCGCGCAATGACGGCTTTCGCGTCGAGCTTCGAGAGACGCATCATCGCGGCGGCTTCGCGGCCGAGGTGTTCGTAAGCGCCGATGGTCGTGCGGGCGATCCAGTCAGGATCCTTCTCGGGAAATGCGAGGCGAAGATTCTCTTCAACGAGCTGGCGCCTGACTCCCATCCGATGAATGAGTCGGCCGACATGACGCCCGAATGCGTCGGCACCCCCCTCC
>JBDTNA010000238.1:0-5398 GCA_039933985.1 Gemmatimonadales bacterium
CCAACGAGAAGGCCGGCGTCGCGGTTGTCCATGTGCATCGGTCCAAATAAAACCGGCGCACCGAACGACGCAGGCTCTAGCAGCGAGTGCAGCCCGTCGCGGTGAAATCCTCCGCCGACGTACGCCGCATCGGCGACCGCATACAGATCCGCGAGCAATCCGTACTCATCGACAAGAACGACTTCAGTTGCGCGCACTTCACCTTCACTCGTGCGCGACAAAGTCAGCGACGACTCGCGCGCCCACCTCTCGATCGCGGCGAGATGCTTCGGCTTGAGCTCGTGCGGTGCAATTATCAGTCTGGCCGACGGCAGCTGTCGTCGCGTCTGGACCCATGCCGGAAGCAGTCGTTTTTCATCCGACGGCCACGTCGAGCCTGCAACAAGCGTCAGTCTGCGATCTTCGTAAAGCGCCTTCACGTTGTCGCGCGCCGGATTCGATGCGTTTGCACGAGCCCACACCTGATCGTATCGCGTGTCGCCCGTGACTGTCATTCGATCGCCATGCACGCCCATCGCGAGCAGACGCTCGGCATCCGAAGGCGATATCGCTCCAACCACATCGAGTGCTTCATAAGCTTCGCGCAGTGCCATCAGCGCGATGCCGGATCTCCGCTTCGACGACTCGGGAACTGTTGCGCTCAGCAGCGCAGTCTTCACTCCTCGTTGCGCTGCACCCGCGACGAACATCGGCCAGACGTCAAGCTTGCTGAACACGACTGCAGTCGGCGCGATGATGTCGAGCGCCCCAGCTGTGTCATGCTCGTTGTCGAAAGGCAGGTAGTCAAAAAAATCTGCACCCGTGCTCGCCGCGAATCTCTCTGCGCTCGGCGAATAGAACGTGTAGATGAGCTGCACGTCGGGACGTTTGTCACGAAATGCCTTGATGACGGGCAACGCCTGAAGTCCTTCTCCTACAGACGGAGCATGAACCCATAGCAAAGGACGCGACCTGTCCCGCGAGACCGATGCCCATGCCCGATACCGGTCGAGCAGTCCGCGGCGCGACGAGAGTGCTTTTAGAAACTTGCTGTCTCCGCTTGGAGCAACGGCTACAGCAAATCGTGTTATCGCGCCTGCCGCATTGTACGACCGGCGGACTAAGGGGTGCATCTAAGTGTCTCAGTGATAGTAGCTCAACGCGCGGGAGCGCTACCGCTCTTTGCGATTGCCGCTTCGATGGCGGGGCGCATATCGTCGAGGGGCTGGGCACCCGCGAGAACCTGGTCGCCGATGAGAAAGCTTGGAGTCGATCCGACACCCGCCGCTGCCGCGCGATCGCGATCGGCATTGATCAACGGCAGCATCTGCTTCGAGTCCACGCATTTTCCCCACGCGGCTACATCGACACCCACTGCTTTCGCCAGCGAGTCGAGAACCGGTCGCGGATCAGGCATTCCAGCCCACAGAGCCTGCGAGCTGAACAACGCCTCGTGATACTGCCAGAACTTGTTCTGCGACGATGCGCACATCGCCGCTTCGGCAGTGATCACTGCGTTCTTGTGAATGCTCTCGAGCGGAAAGTTGATGTACGCAACCTTTACCTTTCCCGTGCGTACGTATTGATCGATGAATGGCTTGTATGTTACGTCGTGCCATTCCTTGCAGAACGGACACTGAAAATCGCTGGCGATGATGACCCAGGTTTTTGCGGTGCTGTCGCCGTCTATGCGGCCGCGATCGGCTGCCTGGACGATGGGGTCGGGAGGCGTGGCCGCAGTGTTTGATGCTGTCGGATTTTGCTGGGCCGCGGGCGCCGAAGAATCCGTTCGGGTTGCTGAATTCGCGGGGCTGCAGGCGATGGAAAGAATGGCCGCAATCACTGCGGCACCAAAGTTGACTTGGGTTTTCTGCATCGGGTAAATAGGCGGGGAGCCGAGGGTTGAAATCAAGGGCGGAGGAACGATTTCGGGATTAGAAGTTGTGGTCAAGCGCGCACTGGCGCGGCGTGTTGTGGCGCTGGCGATTGCAGTCCTTGCTTCGTCGCCTGTGGCGTTGCTCGCGCAGGAGCCGCAAATCCCGTCGCCTACCGGCCTCGTCAACGACTTCGCCGGAGTGCTCGACGCGGCGACTGTCGCGCGCATGGACAGGATCGCCGAAGACGTTCGCGCGAAATCGCGCGGCGAGATGACGATCGTTACGCTCCCCGATCTCAAGGGCCGCGATGTCGCCGACGTCGCGCTGCGCATTGGCCGCGAATGGAAAGTTGGAAAGATCGGCAATCCCGGCGACCCCACTCGCAACGCCGGCGCCGTAATTCTTCTCGTTCCGAAAGAAACGAATTCCGACAACCGCGGCCGCTGCTTCGTCCTCACGGGACAGGGTACCGAAGGATTCATCACCGACGCGACCGCTGGCGAAATCTGCCGCGAAGCGACGCCGATGTTCATGCAGCGTGACTACGCGGGCGGACTCGAGCTCATCACGCGACGAACCGCAGAAAGATTCGCGCGAGAGTTCAATTTCACGATCGATTCTTCGCTTGTTCCGCCGGCGCCGGTAACAACTTCGAGGGGAAGAAGCGGTGGCGGAATTCCGCCGATCGTCTATCTCATTCTTTTCTTCGTCATTATTCAGATACTGAGCAACCTTTCGAGACGCGGCCGTAAAGGACGACGAAATGGATGTGGCGGCGGAGTGCCAATCATCATCCCGATGGGCGGCGGTGGTGGTGGCGGCTGGGGCGGTGGCGGGTTTGGAGGCGGCGGCGGAGGATTTGGCGGCTTCGGCGGCGGCGGCGGATTTTCGGGCGGCGGCGGCGGTTCCTCCTGGTGAGAACACTATGGCAATGACTCTTGATGAGCTCGTGAAGCAGCTGCAGGGCGCGTACGGTGAGACCCTGCGCTCCGTGATTCTCTATGGCTCAGCCGTTGCGGGCGAGCACATCGAAAAACGCTCCGACTACAACGTGCTTGTCACGCTTGACGCGGTGCCGCTCGAGAGACTGGCGGCAGTGGGCGCGGTGCTGCGCGCGTGGAGCGAATCTGGTAATCCCGCACCGATGACTTTCACGACAGCGGAATGGAAAGCGTCGTCCGACGTTTTCCCGATGGAGTACGCCGACATCCTCGAGCGTCACCGCGTTCTGCACGGTGAAGACGTGACGCGTGGAATTACCGTCGCTCGCGGCGACCTTCGTTTGCAGGTCGAGCAGCAGGCGCTGGGAAAGCTGCTGCATCTGCGGCGTGGCGCGATGGCTGCGGGAGATGACTCAGGCGAGCAGATTCGTCTTCTGGAGGCGAGTCTCAGCGCGATTATGGTAGTCTTCCGCGGCGTAACCCGCCTTCACGGTGAGATTCCGTCGCAGGATTACGCTGAGCTCTCGAGCCTTGTCGCAACCAAAGTCGGATTTGATCCGCTTCCATTCACACGCGTCGTCGAGCATCTGCGCGGGACGCGCAAGCTTTCGAAGGACGAAGCGGGCACGACACTCGCGACATACATGGCAGGAATGGAAGCGCTCCATTCGTATCTCGACCGCTGGACGGCATAAACTTTTCCTTTGCGATTGCGTAGGTTATTTCGACTCACTTAACGAGGCACGACACCGATGAAACGTTCCTTTCCAGCACTGCTCGCACTGGTTGTTCCGCTCGCTCTTTCGGGGTGCGGATACAACCGCATTCAGACGCTAGATGAAACGGCCTCTTCCTCGAAGCAGCAGATCGAAGTGCAGCTTCAGCGTCGCGCCGACCTTGTGCCGAATCTCGTCAATACGGTAAAGGGGTACGCCACTCACGAAGAGGCAATCTTCACGGCGGTTGCCGAGGCACGCGCAAAGCTCTCGGGTGCAGTGAAATCCGGAGACCCGGCCCAGCAGGTTGCCGCCGACGCACAGCTCACCGGCGCACTCGGCCGCCTGCTGGCGATCGCCGAGGCGTATCCGAATCTCAAGGCTGACCAGCAGTTCCTCAGGCTCCAGGACGAGCTCTCGGGAACGGAGAATCGGATCGCTGTTTCCCGCAGCGACTACAACGCCGCGGTTCGGGATTACAACACCTATATCCGCGGATTTCCGCAGATGATCACCGCCAAGGTCACGGGTGCGAAGTCGCGACCGTACTACGATGCGCCTCCGGGCGCGGACACCGCTCCGACGGTGGACTTCTCAAAACCGGCAGCGCCCGGGAAGTAGGGTTGACGGGCCGGTCAGCGATAAACGTCCAGTTACTTCTATATGGTATCGCTGACAAGGGTGTAACAGTCTCTTGACACAACTGTTGCACACGCCTTAACTAGATCACCACTCTCGACCGGCGAAATCCACTTTCAGCCGGTCGAGCGGGCTTTCACATATGTGGAACCCGCGAGTGAACTGTACCTCCAACTACCCATGGAGAAGCGTGTGAAAACAACTCGTTCGTTAGTCATGTCGTTCATGCTGCTCGCGCTATTCAGCACGAGTGCATGGGCCCAAACCCGACGTGTATCGGGTCGCGTAACCGCGGAGGGATCTTCGGATCCCGTCCCATCAGCAACCATCAGTGTCGTCGGAACGGCGCTGGGCGGAATCACCGACGGTGATGGCCGCTTCTCCATTCCGGTGCCGGCTGGTCCGGCAACGCTTCGTATTCGTCGCATCGGGTATACGGCGAAGACGGTGAACGTCGCCGCCGGCCTCACCGATGTGAACGTCTCGATGGCGAAGGACGTGCTCGAGCTCGACAAGCAGGTCATCACGGGAACAGCGACGACGGTCGCCTCGATCAACGCGGCAAACGCAGTCGCGGTCGTCTCCTCTGAGAACCTCAATCGTGTTCCGTCGCAGACGCTCGATCAGGCGCTCCAAGGCAAAATCTCGGGCGCGGTGATCACGTCGAACTCCGGCGCGCCGGGCGGCGGAACACAGATTCAGCTTCGCGGCGTCTCGACGGTGAACGCCGGCTTCAGCCCGCTCTACGTCATCGACGGTGTTCCAGTGTCGAACGCATCGATCCCGAACGGTTTGAACGTCATCACGCAGTCTGCTCGCTCCAGCGCGGGTACGAATGCGCCGTCGACCCAGGATCAGCAGGTCAACCGTATCGCCGACATCAACCCGAACGACATCGAGAGCATTCAGGTCCTCAAGGGACCATCTGCAAGCTCGATCTACGGCTCGAGAGGCACCAACGGCGTAATCCTGATCACGACCAAGCAGGGCCGCTCTGGCAAGACGGCGCTCGACATCACGCAGCGCTTCGGCCAGTCGAGAATCTCGAACACGATCGGCATCAAGTGCTTCACGTCGGCAGCAGACGTTGACGCGGCCGGATTCGACGGCTTCACGGGCGCCGACTGGACAGCCGCTGACAACAAGTGCCATGACTACCAGAAAGAGCTGTACGGAGAGCACGCTCTCTCATACCAGACTCTCATGTCAATGCGTGGAAACTCCGCCGGAACGAACTTCTTCATCA
>JBDTNA010000239.1:0-5383 GCA_039933985.1 Gemmatimonadales bacterium
GCTCAGGCGAGAAAAAAGAGGGTGCAGAGAAAGAGTCGGCTGAGCATGCCGAATCGGCCGGCCCCGCGGCAGCATCGGCAACTACCGGCGATACAATACGAATTGAAGCCTGGACTGATGGAACGGGAAGCTACTTCAAGCCGAACAAGATCGAAGCCCACCCCGGTGACGTGCTCCGATACGTTCTCAAGGCGGGCGTGCACAACGTGCATTTCCTTCCAGACTCGAATCAGATCAAGACTGGTTTGCCTCCGGCAAGTGACATGCTGCAACTGCCTGACCAGACGTACGACCTCGTGGTATCCATGGAGCCCGGGCATTACTACTTCCAGTGCGATCCTCACGCGCTGCTCGGTATGAAAGGCCAGCTCGAGGTCGAGAAGGACTGAACATGGACAACTTCGTTCGCCAGTTCATCAAGTCGAGTCTTGCATGGCTTGCCGGCGGTGTGACACTCGGCGTTGCGATGGCGGTAAGGCCTGAGCTCGTCGTTTACCGTCCGGCGCATATGCACATGAACTTCCTCGGGTTCGTGACGATGATGATTTTTGGTGTGGGGTACCATCTGTTGCCGCGCCTGGGCGGAGCGCCTCTCCGATGGCGGTCGCTACCGACAGTTCATTTGTGGGTCGGCAATGCCGGTCTTGCACTGATGGTCACGGGTTTCATGCTGCGGCCGTCGTTAGCATCACCCGGACAAGTGACGCTCGGTGTCGGAGCGACACTCAGTGCGTTCGGTGCCCTTTGCTTTGTGTTGAACATCTGGCGAACGCTGGACGCAGGAGTGGTACGGCTCGCAAACATGCAGCGCGCCAGGCCGCTGCCGCTTCGGGAGCAGGCGATGTAAAGGTCGTCGCACGCTGCTTGCAACGAGTTTGCGTCATGCCCAACGGAGACCGTGCATGACGCATGACCAGCTGACCAGACTGTCGGAGCTGACTGAAGAAGATTCTCCCCTGCGTCGGCCCTCTAGCAGGCGAAAGTTCATTTCTACGGCAACCGGACTCTCTCTCGCGATACCAGGTGTCGGTGCAGCGCTCGCGTGCTACGAGGGACCGGAGACGCCTGCCGATTCAGCGCGGAGCAAATCGGCCCAGACCAGGGAAGGCGAGGAGCATTCGCACATCAATTCCGACAGCAAGCTCGACTCATCCCTCCTCAGGGCAAGGAAGCACGGGAATACTTCGGTCACTCCGGCAACACCAGCGACGGTCGTCGACTTTCACAGATTCGATCCCGTGCTTCCGCCATACTCTCAGGGCGCCCTGAAGCTGCACTGGCATGCAAAGGAAGCTCGCATCCGCATCGATGACAGCACGGTGGTGGCTGCGTGGACATTCGAGGGACAGCTTCCAGGGCCCATCGTGCATTGCCGCGTTGGTGATACGGTCGAGTTCACGCTCACGAACGACGTAGATGTTCCGCACTCAATGGACTTTCACGCGGCGCAGATCGATCCAAAGCACGCGTTTCGCTCAGTACCTAAGGGTCAGTCGGTCACATACTCCTTCAAGCCGAAATGGAGCGGCGCATTCATGTACCACTGCGGCACCGCGCCCGTGCTGATGCACATCGGATCGGGGATGTACGGCGCGATAATCGTCTCACCCCGCGAGCCGCTTCCTCCTGCGAAAGAATTTGTTCTCATTCAAAGCGAGTTTTATCTCGCGGATGCGGTCAACGATCTTCGCGCGTTCGATTACCAGAAAATGCTTGGCACGCTTCCCGATTTTGTAGTGTTCAACGGAAGGCCCAACCAGTACATCAAGGATCCGATCAAGGTGAAAGTGGGAGACCGGGTGCGCTTCTGGGTGGTGAATGCCGGGCCGACACATCAGTGCAACTTCCACGTGGTCGGAGAGCAGTTCGATACCGTGTACCTCGGCGCTCCGCCCGGTACTCCCGTGCGCGGAGTGCAGACATGGGATGTTCCGCCCGGCGGTGGAATGTGTTTCGAGCTGCTGTGCGATGTTCCGGGAGAGTTTCCTTTCGTGAATCATGGGTTCGGACACGGGCAGAAAGGCGGCGTTGGGTTTCTGGTAGTAGAGCCGTGATCGATTTGACAGGGGATAAGTAAGAGCGCACGGTAGAAGGCACCTGACGTGCGGTGAACAGATGGTGTGGGGACAGCGTCTTGCAGTCGATTGCAAGCAAAAGCGGAGGCGCTTGCAATGTTTGTCACGAATCGTTGGATCGTAGTCGCGAGCATCGGGGTTGTAGTCGCATGCTCCACGAAGCCAGACTCGGGCACTGACACCGCAGTCGCTGCAAATGCGACCGAGTCCGGAGCGAATGATTCCACGTCGCAGGCTTTCCTGGACGACGGTCAGCGCATCTTCCGCTTCGACACGTTCGGTGACGAACAGTTCTGGACGGACACCCTTCACCTGGAACGCGTCGTTCAGAAGAGCGTCGACCCCGCAACTGCGTTGTCGGTCGGATTGAAGGTGGACATGGATGCACTTCCACCTGAAGTGGTGAAAGGTGTCCAGGACAAAACCGTCGACCTGAAGAGTCCGGCAACCACCCTCGCGCTGCTCAAGCTCAACGCGGTCGTCGGCCTGAAAGGCACGGTGGAAAGCGTAAACGGCAAAGACTCGCTGACGCGACTCGGCGTGACCTGCGCGTTCTGTCACTCGACGGTGGACGACGCATTCGCAAAAGGAATCGGTCACCGAAAGGATGGCTGGCCGAATCGCGACTTGAATGTCGGCGCCATCATCGCGCTCTCGCCGGTACTTCCCGCGGACAAGAAGGCAGTCTACAAGTCATGGGGACCCGGCAAGTACGATCCTCGATACAACATCGACGGGAAGAACACACCACTGGTACTGCCTCCCACTTACGGACTCGCGCACGTAACGAACGAGACGTACACCGCAGAAGGTCCGATCTCCTACTGGAATGCATACGTAGCCGTGACACAAATGCACGGGCACGGAAACTTTTCTGATCCGCGGCTCGGAATCGACATCAGCCAGAGCCCTGACATGGTGACGTCGAAGCTTCCAGCACTGCGAGCGTATCAGCACAGCATCGCTGCGCCCGTTCCTCCTGCTGGCACTGTTGACGTAGCCGCCTCGGAACGAGGTCGCGTACTATTCGATCAAAGCTGCGCTTCGTGCCACGTCGGCGGAAATGGAAGCGACAACAATGCAGGGATTCTTCACGCAGCTTCAGAAACGGGAATGAATCCTGACTATGCGGCACGGACCGCGAACAAGAAATACAGAACTACTCCGCTTCGCGCCCTCTGGCAGCATCCGCCGTACTTCCATGATGGAAGTGCCGCCACATTGGCGGATGTCGTCAGGCATTACAACACTGCTCGGAAACTGGGACTGGGCGCCCCGCAACAGCGCGACCTCGTTCAGTACCTCAGATCGTTGTAGTTGGTCGTCGCAGGAAGAACAAAGGGCCGGAACCGATTTCTCGATTCCGGCCCTTTTGTCGTTCGTTAGAAAATCAGACTGCGTCCGACAAGCTCGTGAAGGTGAAGTCTCTCGCCTTGATGGACGGCATCACGATCGGGCCACCCTGCTCAGTACCGCCGATACGAACGGCAGGACCCATCGCTTCGATGTTGTTGAGAAGGAACAGCGGCGATTCGTTGAAGCGGAAGTTCTTGATCGACTTCGAGATCTTTCCGTTCTCAATCAGGAACGTGCCGTCGCGCGTGAGACCCGTGAACAGAATCGTGCGTGGATCGACGGGACGAAGATACCACAGCCGCGTGACGAGAATTCCACGCTGTGTCGACTTGATCATGTCATCGATCGATGTCGTACCGCCGGCCATCTTCAATGAAGACGGACCGCCGGTAACCGGCTTGCCCTGCTTCTGTGCCCAGAAGCGCGAGTAGAAGAGCTGCTTCAAGACGCCGTTCTCGATCCAGACCTGACGCGCAAGCGGCAGTCCCTGTCCATCGTACGGCTGTGCGAGAAGCTGCGGATCCTGCGGATCTGAAAAGATGGTGACTCGCGGATCGACGATCTTCTCGCCGATCTTGTTGCCGCCACCCTGCTTGGTGAAAGCGCTGCGGCCTTCATCGGCCTGACGCGCGCCGAGTGAGCCGCCCATGATCGAAACGAGATCACCGACTGCCTGCGGCTCGAGAATCACGGTGTACTTGCCCGGCTCGATGGCGACAGGGTTGCGCGAAAGCTTAGCCTTGTCGATCGCCCGCTGCGCCATCTCGGCGAAGTTGATCTGATTCCAGTCAGGATGCTCGGCACCAACCCATCCGGATCCAGTACCATCATCAGTGCGAACCGTGAGCGTGTAGTTCGCGTTCGTCGAGCGACTGTATGCGAACAGTCCCTTGTTGTTTCCAAGAGCACCCGCGTTCGCATTGACGATGATGAAACCGGCCGCCTTGATGTCGCCCGCTTTGCGTGCGGGCTCGAGCGCGGTGAGCGCAGCGCGTGCGCGCGCTTCAGGCGTCAGGTTCGCAGTGGAATCGAACCAGCCGTTGACCGGCAGATATGTCTGCGCCGGAAGTCCCGGCATCGTCTCCGGATCATCCGGCGAAAGTTTTGCAAGCGCTTCGGACTTTTCGACAACGCTCTTGATAGACTCGTCCGACAAATCGTTCGTCGTCGTGACCGCGTGCTTCTTGCCAATCGTGCTGTTCACGGCGATACCGCCGGTGATCACGCCACCCGACGTCGACATCTGGTTAGCGGCAAAGCGGAGATCGCTCTGATATCCGCTGTTCACGTTCACCTGAACTTCGTCAGCCTTCGAATACTTGAGAACTTTCTGAACGACCTCTTCGGCCTGCTCGCGCGTGATGATCGCACCATCCGGCAGAACCGAAGAAGCATCGTCACCGATGAGGCGGCGAGGCTCACCTCTATATGTAGACCGGCTCACGCCTTCCTCCCGGTATTGATCACGTTGATGTTGCGGAAGCGGCTCGGCACGCAGCCATGACTAACTGCGTTGCTCTGACCCGGCTGTCCCTTTCCGTCATTGAATGCAGAGCCGAACTGATAGCTCTTCTTGCCGCCGATCATGTCCATCGAATTCCAGAAATCAGGCGTGCGCATCTGGTACGCGACGTCCTTCAGGTATCCGACGACCTTGCCGCCCTTGATCTCCTGGAAAACCTGGCCGCCGAACTGCGCGTTGTAGCGCTGCTGATCGATCGAGAACGAGCCGTCACCGATGATCGCGATTCCGCGATCCGTTGCCGCGATGATGTCTTCCCACGAAGTCTCCTTCGCACCCGGGAGCAGCGAGACGTTCGGCATGCGCTGGAACTGAACGCTTCCCCAGCTGTCGGCATTCGAGCAGCCGTGTGAGCGGGTCGGTCTCTTGTTCGCATCGTACCACCACTTGAGCCAGTTGGCCTGCTCGCGCGTGGTCTGGTAATCGTTCA
>JBDTNA010000240.1:0-5383 GCA_039933985.1 Gemmatimonadales bacterium
CGAGGACACGGCCGGCGGCGAGCTGATCAGGGACTCGAGTGGGCATCCGCTTATGCGCGTCGATGCCGTTCCACGCGCTCCGGAATCAATTCGATTCGCCCAGGCGGCGTCGACACGCGGCCGCGGAGTCATTCTGGTTGGCGTTGCGATACTGCTGCTCATCGCGATTGCATGGTCCGATCGGCGGACACTAGGCTCGCGGTTTTTCTCGGTCGGAATCGGTCTCATATCGATTGCAATCATTCCGTGGAACAACTTCTCGAATTACTCGAGAGTATTTGACCCGGCGTACTTCTATTCCTCGGTGTCGGGTCCGTTCAGCGCAAATGCCGGTGCGTTCGCGATGTTCGGATTGCTCGTCGCACTCGCAGTCATCGCGCTGATTCGAGCGCGGCGAACGCGGGTCAATCGATACGTCGCCGGACTTGTGGCACTGGTACTTGCCGTCGGCGGACTCGTGGTCGCCGAGCTCATCGGTGCCGGCATCGTTGTGCCGCCATGGGGCGCGGCGATGTCTCTCTGGCTCATCTGGGAGATTCCGCTTTTCCTTCTGCTGTTCGCGATGTGGCTCGCGGCTTTGTGGCTCGCGCGGATTGCGCTCGCTCGCCGGCCGATGGTCAAACTGCGGTCGGCAGCGTTCGTTGCTGTCGTTGCGGCTTCGGTCGCAACCTTCATCGTGTGGACGAAGACCACTGAGCAGCGTCTGCAGCTCGCGATGCGCGACGTCGCCGGCCTTCAGCGTGTGGACGGCGACGTTGCAACACTACTCACGCGGTTCGGCGCTCAGCTCGCCAGCTATGACAGCGCCGGCAGTCGGGCCGACATGCTCAAGCGATACGCGGTTTCCGATATCGCTTCAGCCGAGGTTCAGGTCTCACTGGGCACGTGGAGTCAGGAGGCGGTTCAAACATCGAGGCTCGATCTCGCGCAGCTCCCATACGATTCGGCTGCGCTGAGCGCAGTCGTGCGCGATGCACTCGCTGCAAAGAGACCGATTGTAGAACAGACACTTGGTCCCGTCGGCCGTCAGGTATTTCTCGCGGTTCCGCATGCCGACGGGAGAGCGACATCTGCGGTAGCTTCGCCGAGGACACGGGTCGTCGCGCAGGACCCGTATGCGCCGCTGCTCGGCTTCGAGCAGCCCGACAAGAGCGATCCGCCATACTCGCTCACTCTGGCAGATGTGCTTCCGGACAGCAATGCGAAACAGGGCGCAATGACATGGCGTCGCCTTGGCGACGAATGGCACGGCGATGAGATCATTGCGACATCGACCGGCCTTGTGCGGGCGCATGTCGAAGTCGATTTGAGAACGTGGCCAACGCGTCTTGTCCGCGCTTCGCTGATCATCATTCTCGACATTGCGATCGTCGGCCTCATCTGGGCGCTGAGCGCGATGGCCGAGGGCGGCTTCATCAGGTGGCTTCGAAGACGATCGACAACATGGCTGCGGAGTTATCGAGGGCGCCTCACTCTCGTGCTGTTCGCGTTTTTCGTGATTCCTGCGCTCGCATTCGCGACCTGGTCGTACCAGCGGCTGCGCGGCGACGATCGCCAGGTTCGCGAGCTGCTCGTGCGCGAGACCTTGAATCCGGCGGCGGGCGAAGATCCTCTCGAGCACCAGATGCATCAGCGGCGAGGCGAGTTTCCGGTATTCCTGTACTCGAACGCGTTCCTCACGAGCAGCACCGACTCGCTCTACGACATGATCGCTCCCGCTGGAAGAATGCTTCCGCGGCCAGTGAAGCTGAGTATTTCCGACGCTGGTGAGCTGATGGCGAGCTGGCAGCAGAGGATTGCCAACTCGCGAATAGTCTGGGGATTCCGAGCAGCATCGAGTCCTACTCGCGCGTCGTATGTACTTGCTGCGCCCGCGCGGAGCGATGAGATGGAGCTCGACCGTCGCCGTCGCGATCTGACGCTGCTCGTTCTGTTCGCGACGGCGGTGGGAGCCATCGCCGCGTTCTGGCTGAGCGGAATCGCGGCGACGATTCTCGCCCGTGATCTCGAGCTCAGCCGAATCGAAGTCGCCCGCGCCGAGCGCGTTCTTGCGTGGGGCGAGATGGCGCGACAGGTCGCGCACGAGATAAAAAATCCATTGACTCCCATACGTCTTGGAGTTCAGCACCTGCGAAGAGCGAGGTCCGATCCGCGAATCGATTTCGACAAGGTGCTACACGAAAACGTGACCCGAATTCTTTCGGAGATCGATCGTCTGGATGAGATTGCGCGCTCGTTCAGCAGGTATGGGAGCGGGCCCGGTGATCTTCCGACGGCCGAGCCGGTTGACGTCGCTGCCATATTACGCGACGTGGTTGGACTTGAAAGAATTGGAATTGGAGGCGTTGCGTGGTTGCTTCGTGGTGCGGAGGCACCTGCGCTCGCGTTCGCACGCGCGGACGAGCTTCGCGACGTGCTGCTGAACGTTTTCGAGAACGCGCGGCTCGCGCGTGCTCGCGAAGTGAGCATCAACTTGTCGCGTGAAGAAAAAACCGTGACGATCGCGATCGCCGATAACGGTGCCGGCGTTCCGGCGGACGCGATGAAGCGCGTCTTCGAGCCGCATTTCTCCACGCGCACGACGGGAAGCGGGCTTGGGCTCGCAATCAGTCGCAGGCTCATCGAGTCGTGGGGCGGAACGATCGACCTCACGAGCGATGAAGGAAGCGGCGCGCGCGTCCTCATAACACTTCAGACAACACCTGCTTGAGCGGCAACAAGAGAACGCCGGCTGAGCCGCTCAAGACTGTCGCGCTTCCGCCGCACATTGCGATGTGGCAGCTGCCGCCAAAGTGGTCATGGGGCTCCATCGGACTATTTGGCGACGAACGTCACTATCAACAGGTGACCGACGGACTTGGCCGTTCGCTGTCGCTTGTCACTGCACCGAATCCGGCGCATCAGGCGTGGTTGTATTCAGAGGCAAGACACCTCGCGCATCGAAATCATCCGGCGATCCCGACGACGTATCACTACTGGGTTGGAGAGCGCGAGCCGAAGCGTGGGCCGGGTTACCTGAGGCGGTGGGTAACCGGAGAAACGGTGCGTGCTCACCTGCAGCGGCTGAAGACGGCGGAAATTCCATACGTGCTTCAGATTCTTCGCGGCGCAGGGTCGACACTTTCTTATCTCCATGACAACGGCTCTACGCATGGCGCGCTGACCGTGGATACCGTGTGGGTCGCGCCAACGGGACGACTGTGGATGCTCGAGTGGCAGTGGGCCGTTCCGCGCAGTGACATTCCCGCTGGAATGCGTCCGTT
Source organism: Gemmatimonadales bacterium (assembly GCA_039933985.1). GTDB lineage: Bacteria > Gemmatimonadota > Gemmatimonadetes > Gemmatimonadales > Gemmatimonadaceae > UBA4720. The sequence goes on from JBDTNA010000240.1 coordinate 3,264, forward strand.
GCTCCCTGGCGGATCGGCGCGGGGAAGCAGGCCCGTGACAACGCTTCCGCCCGAGTGGGCCGATGGTGCGTGGAATCCGACGCGGGCGACAGATCAGTGGCAGCTTGCCGCGGTGTGTTTCACTGCGCTCACGGGAGAAGATCCGCCGCCGAGCGATGTTCCTCCGGTGAGCTGGTTGCGTCCGGAATGTCCGGCGAGTCTCGCCGAGGCAGTCGATCGCGCGCTCAAGCCGGATCCGGCTGACAGGTATCCTTCAATTGCTGCATTCCTGAGAGTCGCCGATCGCGGGAATTCGCCGCGAGGTGTTCTCGTTCCCCTGCGTGATCCCGAAGCTCAGGGAACTGAATCGGAAGAGTCGCGAATTCGATCGGCGCTGGGCGATGATTACGAAGTGCTGTCGCCACTGGGTTCCGGAAGTTTCGGAAAAGTATGGCGGGCCCGCGATCTGTCTCTCGAGCGCGAGGTGGCGCTGAAGGTTCTTCATCCACATGTCGCTGCGGATGCGAGAGCTGTTGCCGCTTTCTGGACCGAAGCCAAGCTCGCAGCGCAGCTCGCTCATCCGGCGATCGTTCCTATCTACGACTGGGATACCAGAGACGATCTCGCGTGGTATTCGATGGAGCTCGCGGACGAGGGATCGGTCGCGAATCTCGTCGAGCGAAATGGTCCGCGGGAGCTGGCGGAGATTGCGCCGCAGGTCGAGCTCATCATCGATGGACTCGCTGCCGCGCATTCGATTGGGATTGTGCATCGCGATCTCAAGCCGGAGAACATCCTGATCGATCGATACGGCCGGTGGCGAATGAGCGATTTCGGAACGGCGAACGCGACGGGTGAAGATTCGACCGGAACGACCGGAACTCCGGCGTTTGCCGCTCCGGAGCAGCTTCTTGGTGAGCCGCATGGAGCGTCTGTCGATCGTTTCGCTCTGGCGGCAATCGTTGCGTTTGCACTCAGCGGATTGCCTCCGTTCGGGGAAGGTGATGGCGCGACGATCGTTGCCCGGCAGCTCTCGGAAGGCTTCGACTCGAGCGTGTTTTCTCCGCCAATTGCAGAGTGGCTAAAGCGTGGCCTGATGACCAATCCAGACGATCGTTTTGCTGACGAATCGGAGATGAAAGAGACGTGGCGTGCGGCTGTCCGGGCAGCTCGTCGCAGGGAGCGGGCAGCGTGGTGGCGGAGGAGTGGCGGTCGCGATCGGGTTTGACTCGCGTCAAGTCGAGGCTCCGACAGAGGTTCGACGCATTGATGAGTCACGCCAATCTAAAGAAGTGTGGCTTCGATTTTGCAAGCCATTCGGGACGCTACAAGGACGGGATGTGCGTACTCTTCAACGCTTTGGCTGACATATGTTTGCACCGCGTGAAAACGGTATGTGCCTATCGTGATCAAGAACGGTCGTCGCCTAGCGCGTTATGGAAAAATCGCATAAGTTTGCCGCGAGCGGAGCGGCCCCAGTAAGGGGCTTGCGACGCTTACCGGCATACATCCTGCCTCACGGCAAACGCGACAACAACGATGTACCGGTTGTAGTGCTGTATCCACCATCAGAAAGAGGTATTTCATCATGTTGAGAAGACGTTGGACCGTCTGCGCAATGACGGCCTTGCTCTTCGGCGGAACGGCCGCGGCACAGCAGCCGGGTACGCTGTTGTTGGGCGGTTTTGGGCAGTACACCAAGTTCGACGACGCGTTGAAGCTCGATAACGTGTTCGGTGTCGGCGGACGGGTCGGCGCCTACTTCGCTCCCAACTGGAATCTCGAGGCCGAGAATTCCTATAACAAACCAGAGCAGACGGGAGCAGGCCAGAATGGTACGAAGATCTGGTACGGCCCCGTGTCTGCCCGCATCCGCTACAGCTTCCCGATCGCGGGAGTTGCTGCGTTCCATCTTGGCGCTGGCGGCGTAATCACGTCGTACGCCGGCTATGAGCCTGATGAGCCGACTGGTCAGGAGCTCATCGACATCCGCAAGAATTCACGCGGATACAACTACGGCGTCGAAGGCAACGTCGGCTTCTCGTTCGGACTCGGACCGGTTTCGCTCCGCGTCGACGGTATCGCTGACTACATGCCGAACGGCGGTCGTATCGGCGGCACGAGCAACGGGATCTACGAGT
>JBDTNA010000241.1:0-5377 GCA_039933985.1 Gemmatimonadales bacterium
CGGAGCCATCGTCGAAGGATCTGCTGAGGCCGGGAAAAAAGTTCTGCTTGGTCTCTTTGGCTCGGTTGAAATTCCCTTCGTTGTGAGCAAACTGGGAGCAGAGTGGCGCGTCGAGCCACAGCCATATTTTCTCCTGATCAATCAATAGAGACAAACGGCTTGGCCACTGACTTGATTCCGAAACAACATTTCGATCGCGAGTACTACGAGCGCTATTACAATCGGCCCGAGACCGCGGTGGTCACGCCGGAGGCGCAGCGCAACGAAGTTGGATTCGTCATCGCGTTTTGCCGTCACCTCGAATTCGACATCGAGCGTTTTGCCGACGTCGGAGCCGGCACCGGATGGTGGGCGCGCGAATTTGCGAAGAGGTATCCGGCGTGCGGAGTTATCGAGACTTTCGACGCAAGCCCCGCCGCGTGCGAGCTGTACGGCCATCGGAACGTTCCACTTCAGAAACTCAAGGGCCCCGCTGCCGATCTTGTCGTGTGCCGCGACGTTCTTCGCTACATATCAGACGCCGAAATCGATAGAGCGATCGAGCGACTGGAAAGGAAATGCCGCGCTATTCTCTATCTTCAGGTGATCACGAGCGACGACGAGATAGATGAAGACGCGAGCGACATGAAAGGCTGCTTCCGCACCACTGCCTGGTATCGGCGCGCGCTAAAGGGGGCTGGTTTCCGCGATTGCGGGATGGGACTGTTCGTTTCCAGCCGGCTGAAATCGTTCGATCCGTTTTCGATTGAAGCGCGCTAGGGAACGAAGCGGTACTCGTGCGCGCCGGCGGGGAAGCGTGAATCAGCAAGGGTGATTGTCGTCTTGAGCTCGTCGCCGGGCCTGAGTCTACACGAGGGAACGTCGACAGCCGTGATTGGACCTTCGGCGAGGCGAAACGCGGCGCCGCATGCGTGCCCCCAATTGGTTCCCTGAAGCTCGCCGTTCGCGAGAGTGACGAGTTTTCCGCCCGTGGTTCTCAGCTGGACCGGGATGACGACACCGTCAACCGAGTAAAGACTGAGACTTACGGCGACGCCGGGCCCGCTCGTATCGCTGCATGCGATCACCGACGTCGCGCACGCGATCAGAGCTGCGGATGCAATCTGGTGTAACGGATTTCTGATCTGCATGCGCTGAAAATAACTCTCAGTGGAGCAGGTTATTTGGAGCAGGTTATTCTCGCGGCGGTCTCGCACGCTCACCTTGACGGCGTTCCGATACAACCCGGTCCTGACGTCGGCGCTCCCCGGCGCTATCTACCACCGCGAGCACCGCTTGCAACAGTCCGTAGGCCGTCACTCCAAACGCCACGAGCGCGATGGCCGCCACGAGGGCTTCGGTGGTCGTGCCGTACTGGTTGCGCAGCACCACGACCGTGCTGCCTGCGGCGATCGAGGCGCCAATAATCGCGATGACAAGCGACTTACCGACCGACGGTCCGCGGGTAACGGGAGCGATTCCGTCCGCCGGTGTGTCAGTATTGATCGTCACTTCGGCCATCTTATTTGACTTGCATTCAAGTTGGTTCTCAAAGGGCTTCAGTTAATATCTTCATTTGCCGTGCCGCGGGAACCCGCTACCCTCTAAACATGCGAAGCAACCCGTCAGAAGGCCTCGCTCCGGTGCCTACGTCCATTTACGTATTTGTCGCGACCCCTGGCCCCTCCATTTTGCTCTCAAACGTGGAGGAACCCGATGGACCTCAATAACGAACAGAATCTGACCGCCCGGATCGAGAGACTCGAGCTTGCGGTCGCCGACATATCCCGACGCCTCGACGGGCGCGACGCCCGGCCCGCCGCATCCGCAGCATTCGGCTCGCGCGCTTCGGCGCCGAAATCGTCAGCAAGCCAGCAAAGAAAACCGGCGACCCCTGTCACCCCGCCAAGATCGATGGAATGGTGGCTTGCAAGAGGTGGAGCGCTGCTGACTCTTTTCGCCCTTGTCCTGCTTTACCAGTACGCCGTGAGTCACAACTGGATTACACCGTTGATACGAGTCGCGTTCGGCACTGCCATCGGTGTTGCTCTCATGGTATTCGCTAACCGAATTCCCCGAGCGCCGGAAACAACTCCCGACGATACCGTTGGACTTCGCGAAGTCCTCCTAGGCTCATCGATCGCGGCGTGGTACATAACGGCATATGCGGCCGCGATCTTTTATGGCCTGATCAGTTTCGGCGCCGCCCGTCTCATCTTCTTCGGTTTGAGCATCGCGGGCTGCTGGCTCGCGCTGAAGGAAAAGCGGGCGCTCCTTGCGCTGTTCGCGCTCGCCGTAGGCTTTGCGACCCCAGCGCTGTTGCCGAGCCCGAGTCCGTCGATACCTGCGTTCGCGATTTACGTTGGAATGCTGGGTGCCTTGGGATTGATTCTCTACCTGATGCGTGGGTGGCAGTCCGTTTTGTGGCTGACATTCATCGCTTTCTGGTGGAGCACGGTCGAGGCGACGTGGATCGCGTGCTGCTCGCTGCCCGGATCGAGCTTCACGGCGCGAGTGTCGATGACGATCCTCATCGTCCTTGCAGGTGCTGCGATGTTGCGGGTACCGATTCTGAGAAGAAGACTTCTTGGGGCAGGGTCGCATCTCTACACCGAATCGAGGCGTAGCGAGGCCGCGACTTCATTGCTCACCGAGCTCGCGAATGTGGTGACGAGATTCAGCGGCCAACCTGGCGGAGTCGATTCCCCGGCGCTCTGGATCATCACGCTATCGACGCCGTTGATTGCGATTGCTCAATTAGCGCTCGTGTGGCCAGGAACGCCGCCGTTGATCTGGGCCGCTGCTTCACTCGGCGCCGCTGCAATGGCGTACCGACTTGTGTCAGCACGACGTGCTTCGTCCGAAGAGTTCACCCATGTCGAAGCGGCTGCGACCGCCCTGTGGAGTCTCGCGGGAGCGCTGTGGCTTTCAAGCGGTGTTTCGGATGTGTTCCGTGTATCGAGCGTCGCCGTCGGATTACTCGCTGCTTCGCTTCATGTCGTTGCGACGCTCAGTCTGGCAAAGGAATCGAGCTACGTCGTTCCCGCCAGGCTTGCCCGCATCACGACCGGCGCGATCGTCTCCGTCGTCCTTCTGAACGAGATCAATCAGGGCCGCATCGCTCCACACTGGACCTTCGCGGAGGTCGTCGGAATCTGCGTCGCTTTCTGGGTTGCCTGGACCTACAGGTTGTCGGGCAGTAAGGGCTATTCGGCTGTTCTGGCCGCAGCGACTTATGGCGCGCTGATGCTGATAGACGCGCGTGTCCTCGGCGGAATCTGGCGTCCGTTGGTAACCGCGAGTTACGCGATCGCTGGAACCGCTCTTCTCATGGCGAGTAAGCGCTTCGAGCCTGGCGAGTGGATTCGACGTCTCGGGGGAATCACTCTCGTGATCGTCGTGTTCCGTCTTCTCATGATCGACATGGCCGGTGTCGAGACGATCTGGCGCGTGCTGCTCTTCCTCGGAGTCGGTGGACTGTTCCTCTATACGAGCCATCGCATGCAGCGAAGCGGTGCTGCTACTCCGGCGGCATCACCGACACCGGCGGGTCCATCCGCTTGAGCACGCCAACCGAATTCAACTATGACGCGATAGCAGACAGCTACGCCGCAAAGGTCGATGCCGCTCCGTACAATGCACTGTACGAGCGGCCGGCCATGATCGCACTTCTGCCGGAGATCGACGGCGCGCGGATTCTCGACGCAGGTTGCGGATCGGGATGGTATGCAGGGCAGCTGCTAAGTCGCGGAGCTATCGTCGACGGAGTGGATGCAAGCGCGTCGATGGTCGACTATGCGCGACGACGTCTGCTCGATGGCGCGTCACCTGAAACCCAGCAGCGACTGACGATCCAGGTTGCGGACCTGGCGGAACCGTTGCCGTTCGAGGACGAGAAGTTCGACGGGATCCTCAGCCCTCTCGTACTTCACTACATGCGCGACTGGCGTCCCGCGTTGCGCGAAATGAAGCGCGTTCTCAAAGCGAACGGCTGGCTATTGTTCTCGACGCATCATCCAGCAGCCGACGCCGCGCTGTTTGCTACGGCGAACTATCTGGCAACAGAGCACGTTGTCGATCACTGGGACTGGGTTGGCAACGTGGAGTTCTATCGCCGCTCCCTTACAGAAATCGTCTCCTCGGTGATCGAAAGCGGGTTCACCATTGAAAAACTCGTCGAGCCCGCGCCGACCGAGGAATTTCGCCTGGCAAAGCCGGACAGTTACACCCGTCTGATGCAGCAACCCGAGTTTCTGATCATCCAGGCCACAGTCCGCTGATTCACTGCTGGCAAGGTGCGAGCGGATTCGGCTTTGGCTTATCGACACGCACCCGGTCACTTCGATTCGCCACCGCGAGCGCGACGTCGCGCACAAACGTCGCGACGTGGGCCAGCCCGTCGTAGTCGATGTACTGTGGCTCGTCGGTCACCATGTGATAGTCCTGGTGGTATCCGCGAGAGAGATACGCGATGGGAATTCCCGTGCGCGCGTACATGTAGTGATCGCTGCGGCAGTATCGATTTTGAATGTGACGCGGCGCGTCTAAGGAGTAATCGATCCGGTATGGCTGTGCGGCCTTCGCGTTGACTGAGTCGAGCACATTGCCAAGGTCGGTAGACAGCCGGCGCGAGCCGATCACCTGGATGTTGCGTGGTCCGCCGCTTGGAGTGTCCTTTGCCGTCCCACGGCCAACCATGTCCATGTTCAGCTGAGCGACGATCGAGTCGTGTGAGACCGTCGGGTGCTCGGTAAACCAGGCGGACCCAAGCAAGCCTGCTTCTTCTCCAGTGTGCCACACGAACAGTATTGATCTCCGCGGCCGAGTACTTCCGGCGAGCGATTCGGCCATCTCGAGCAACGCAACCGATCCTGATCCATCGTCATCGGCGCCGTTGAAGATCGAGTCTGGTCGGGGCGGTCGAAGTCGTCTCAGGCTGTCGAGTATCGAGCGGATTGTGGTCCATTCTTCTGGCGTCGCACCGGTCGTGCGCGCCACCCGGCTGTCAGCGCCGTTAGGCCGCATGATGCGGTTGTACGCGCGAAGAGAATCATGATCGACCGGCATTCGAGCCGGCGCGATGTGGTCGCTGTGCGCGCCTACGGCGACGAATTCACCGCGAAGGGCCGGATCAGATCCGCGAACGATCGCAACCACGTTCCTCGCTGGAGCATCCACTGCCCGCTCGGCGAATCTCACATTCACCAACACGGATCTTCCGGCAGCGCCGGGCGTGATGGAAGCGAGTGGTGCGCCCATCATCTTCTCGGCCGCCGCCGATGTCACAATCAAGCCGAACGGAAGTTTCATCGGTGTCACCGCGGCCTCGGAAAGTCCGACGCCGCTTCCTTTCAGCGAAGTCATCGCCTGAGGCATGACGAGATCGAGCGCTGCGATC
>JBDTNA010000242.1:0-5359 GCA_039933985.1 Gemmatimonadales bacterium
GTTCCTCGCTTCCCTCGAACCGTTTTCCGGTGAGCTGGTCTATGTAAACGCCGGCCACGAGCCGGCGCTCGTCATTGCGCCCGATGGGGGTATCGAGGAGCTTCGGCCGACCGGGCCTGCGCTGGGGATGCTCCCCGATTCGCGTTTCACCGCAGTCACGCGCACTCTCGAGAAGGGCCACTCTCTTTTCGCATTCACTGATGGTTTGGTGGAGGCCCACAGCCCGACCGGTGAGGTATACGGTGCACAGCGGCTGCGCGAGGTGCTGCGTGCCAAGCGCAGCGGTCCCGCATCGGAGATGGTGCGCGGGGTGCTCGACGCCCTGGAGACATTCGGGCGTCAATCGGATCCGCACGATGACGTGACGATACTGGCCGCTCGGCTGGTGTGATGGCGAATACAGTAAATCATCTCGATGGAGAAGTGACATGATGAAGCCAGCAAAGAACACGATTTGCATTTGGTACGATCGCGACGCCGAGGACGCGGCGCGGTTTTATGCTGAGACCTTTCCCGATTCGTCCGTCGACGGGGTGTACTTCGCACCAGGGGACTTTCCGTCGGGAAAGAAAGGCGACGTGTTGACAGTCGAGTTTACGGTCCTGGGTGTTCCGTGCATCGGCCTCAATGGCGGGCCTACATTCAAGCAGACCGAAGCTTTCTCGTTTCAGGTGGCAACCGAGACCCAGGCCGAAACTGATCGCTACTGGAACGCGATCGTCGGCAACGGCGGCGAGGAGAGCATGTGCGGGTGGTGCAAGGACAAATGGGGATTGTCCTGGCAGATTACGCCGATCGTCCTGACGAATGCGATGACCGGTTCCGACCCGGCCGCAGCCAAGCGCGCGTTCGATGCGATGATGGAGATGAAGAAGATCGACGTCGCTGCGATCGAGGCCGCAGTCCGCGAAGTGACGAACGTTTAGTCCTTGCGCGACATTCGTGTAGCGGCGGTTCAGTTCCAGCACGCTCCGAGCGACAAGTCGTACAATCTCGGACGCGTTCGGCACTTCGTCGCGGAGGCAGCGCGATCCGGTGTGGAGATCGTCGCCTTCCCCGAGATGTGCCTGACCGGTTATTGGCACGTGCGCAAGCTCGATCACGATGCATTCGAAGCGCTTGCCGAGCCGGTGCCAGCTGGACCGTGTACCCGCGAACTTCTGCGCCTATCGTCGGAGCATCGCATGACCATCGGTGCAGGATTGCTCGAGCGTGGGGACGACGGCCGCATTTACAATAGTTACGTCGTGGCAATGCCCGATGACACGTGGCAGGTTCACCGCAAGCTTCATGTATTCGAGCACCCGGACATCTCAGCGGGCGATCGCTACACTGTATTCGATACACCGCACGGCTGTCGTTTGGGCGTGTTGACCTGTTATGACAACAACATCGTCGAGAACGCGCGGGCCACCGCGCTGCTCGGCGCTGAAATCCTGCTCGCACCACATCAGACCGGTGGCTGCAACTCGGTGAGTCCGCGCGGGATGAAGCCAGTGGATCCCGCGATCTGGGCTCGCCGAAAAGAGGATCCTGCGGCTGTCGAAGCGGAGCTCTGCGGACCCAAGGGTCGAGGATGGCTCATGCGCTGGCTGCCGAGTCGTGCGCACGACAACGGCATGTTCCTGATATTCAGCAACGGCATCGGCCCTGACGACGATGAGATTCGCACGGGCAACGCGATGGTGCTCGACCCGTACGGAGAAATAATTGTTGAGACGCGCGAGCCTGGTGATGCCATGGTCATCGCGGATCTCGACGCATCTATCCTTGCGACATCATCCGGCCGTCGATGGCTGCGCGCACGCCGGCCCGAGCTGTACGCGTCTCTTGCGACACCGACCGGGCAGGAACAGGAGACACGCCAGGTCCGGTTCGGAGCTTGAAGCGCGCGGCGGCGGACCGGACCTTCCAGCTCGGAATTATGAGTCGACAAGATCGACCCGACTGCAGCTATTACATTGGCTTGAATGAAACCCATCGAGCTCCTGTCCAGCCGCCGGTCAATTCGCGAATTCACAACGCGCGAGGTAAGTCGCGCCGAGATCGAGACGCTCCTCGAGCATGCGGTGACAGTCCCGAACCATCGCCTCACGCAACCCTGGAAGTTTTTCGTGCTTGGCCCCGTTGCACGAAGAGCTTTCGGGCTGGCGCTTGGCGCGCGGAAGGCCCGCAAGCACGAGGATCAAGTCGCCGGCGAGCAGCTCCGCCAGAAAGTGGGTGAAGAGCACGCGGCGCTGCCAATGATGATCGCTGTCGCCATCGCACAGGATGCGAATCCAGAGATCCGCGAGGAGGACTATGCCGCCGGCATGATGGCGGTGCACAACATCTCGCTTGCCGCCGTCGCACTCGGACTCGGCACACATATCAAAACCGGCGCGGTGATGGAAGATCCTGCCGCACGCGCGGCGGTCGGAGTTTCGGACGGCGATCGCATCATCGCGATCATAAACGTCGGAGAGCCGGCGGCAGTGCCACCCGCGAAACCCCGGCGATCGGCGGCGGATGCTACCAGGTGGGTGCCCTGATTTTAGTCAGAAGGACGTAGGGAGATCATCGAACAACAATAATCTTTCGCACTCGGTCGCGTCATACCTGCTGCGCCCGCCAGGAAATTCAGCAGCGCTGACCGTTTTGCGGCGTTTTTGCATTAGTTCAGGAGAGGTGAGACATCGACCGGCGCGCTTCGGCACGCGCCCTCTTGTCATTATATGTAATTACTTATACCATTCGTATGGAAAAGCCTCTCGTTTGGATGGGCCGAACCTACAAAGCGTTGCTTGCAATGCCACGAGGCGTTCAGGACGAGTTCGGATATGTTCTCGGAGTTGCGCAGCTTGGCGGCGTCGCTGCTTCTGCTAGGCCAATTCATGGGAATCTTCGCGAAGTGATGGAAATCGTCAGCAATGAGGATGGTGAAGCGTTTCGTGCGATGTATACGGTAAGACTGGCTGGAGCGGTCTACGTGCTCGATGTTTTTCAGAAGAAAGCCAAGTCTGGCCGGGCAACGCCGCTAGCCGACCTGGAACGAATCGAATTGAGGTTGAAGGCGGCGAAACGACTGCATCTCGACCGCCTCTAAATTTCGCGGAGAGACTGTGGCAACAAAACGACGAAAGCTCGTGCCTGGGGAACGCGGCTCGGTCCACGGCACCGAGTATTTCGTAGGTAGCGGCAATGTTTACGAAGATCTCGGCTTCGCTGACGCCGAGGAGATGTTTGCCAAGCTCAAACTCGCCGCTAAGATCAATAAGATCATCGAAAACAATGGTTGGACTCAGAAGACCGCCGCGACAAACCTCGGTACGCAGCAACCTGAAGTCTCCAACCTGAGTAGAGGAAGATTGAGAAGCATTACCTACGACCGGCTGGTTAGCTGGCTTCTTAAGCTTGGATACTCCGTTGAAATCAGAGCTCATCGATCAAGGAAGCCGCACGTGACTGTCGCGATCGCTGTGTAGTCGATTCTCCGATGATCGGAACAAGTGATCCATACGACTTGAACCGCTTCACATCGGCGCAGGCCGGAGTCATCGACCAGGCCCTTACTGAAATACGAAGCGGACGAAAGAAAACCCACTGGATGTGGTTTGTATTTCCTCAATTCATCGGCCTGGGCTCGAGCGCAATGGCGGCGCGGTACGGAATCACGAGTGTCGAAGAAGCCCGAGCATATGTCCGCCACCCAATCCTCGGCCCGCGATTAATCGAGTGCACGCAGGCAGTACTCGATCTCAGCAATCTGTCGGCAAGAGAAATCTTCGGATCACCGGACGACATGAAGCTGCGATCATGCGCAACACTCTTCGCGTACGTCTCGCCCGACGTTTCAGTTTTCCACCAACTTCTCGACAAGTGCTACAAGGATGAGCCGGATCCAGCGACGCTCACGCTTCTCTCCGACTCATGACCAAGAAAATCCTGCGACGGACCGACACCATCCGGCTCGGCGGTGCCGGTGTTCCGTCAGTACTGCTTCGCCCCGACCTCGATACTCGCGTGCCCGGAGTACTACTCCTCCACGGATACAGCTCATCCAAGGAAGTGCTATCGAACACGATGGGCATTGCCCTCGCTCGCGGCGGGATTGCCAGCCTCTCAATCGATCTTCCACTCCACGGCAGCCGCGACGAAGACATGTTCGAGGAGGCGCGCAGCAATCCGCTCGGTCTGCTAAAACACTGGAAACGCGCGATCGACGAAGTGAAGGATGCGATCGCATGGCTCGCTGCCCACAGCGCAATCGACCCACTCCGCATCGGCATCGTCGGATATTCCCTCGGCAGCTACATCGCGCTCCAGACTGCAGCGGCCGAGAAGAGCGTCAAGTGCGTCGTCGTCGCTGCAGGCGGCGATCTTCCCGCAACACAGTGGACGAACATGGTGCGAATGGTTACCGATCCACTCGCATCAGTGCGAAAGTCGAGCGGCCGCCCGCTCCTCATCCTGCACGGCGTTAACGATCGCACGATTCGGCGCGAGCAGGCGCAGGCATTGTTCGACGCGGCTTCCGAGCCGAAGACAGTGAAATGGTATCAGTCGGGGCACGTGCTGCCGCCAGCTGCAGCCGACGACGCTGCAGCGTGGATTGTGGAACAGTTCAGCCCTGCGTGATCGAAGCTATCCTCAGCCCACCGAGCTCCCTAGCTTAGCGGAGTTGGCCTTGCTCCTCTTTTACCACAAACGGAATACGAAAATGCGCAACTCAGGCAAAGCCCCAACGTTCGCGGTATGGATTATTTGTCTGGTTCTTTTTGTTGTCGCTCTGGCTGCGCACTTTGGGCTGGTGAAGGTTGGCGAGCCAGCCGCAACCTGGTCCTGGATTATTGGATTCGGTCTTTTGCTGGCTGCATGCCGGGTGCGGGGTCTTTGAGATCAGCAACGTGTTATCGACCGAGGAAGACCGGTATACTCCTAGTTACAGTACCCTGAACACAACGCGGGACACCCAATGGCTGATACATCATGGAAGGCGAGCGGGAAGTATTACGAAACATGCAGCTGCGACTACGTCTGCCCGTGCATTCTCGATAAGATGTCAGTCGAGCCGACGAAAGGGACGTGTATTTTTGCGATGGCCTTTCAGATCAACAAGGGCACTTTCGGATCGGTAAGTCTCGACGGGCTGGGCTTCATCGTTCTTGGATTAACGCCCGAAGCCATGATCAAGGGAAACTGGTCTGTCGGACTTGTCATCGACGATCGCGCCACAAACGAACAGCGCGATTCTATCACTGCGATAGTAAGTGGATCAGCCGGCGGCCCCATGGCTGCAGTCTCGGGATTGATAGGAAAATTCCTCGGCGTAGAATCGGCGCCGATTCAATTCACCAGCGACGGCGCGAAATGGTCGATT
>JBDTNA010000243.1:0-5337 GCA_039933985.1 Gemmatimonadales bacterium
TTGCGCTGCGTAACCTGGAAGATGTTGTCATCTCCCGTCTTGATCTTCATTCCCCTCGTGTTGAACGGATCCTGGACTCGGAGGCTGACAGTCGCCTTCCCTTCCATGATCTTCTGTCTCACAGAGAAGTTCGCCATCTGCTGGGCGGAGAACTCTCCACGCTCGATCTTCGTCGGCGCGCGGTAGAAGTACGATCCGGTGAGGGTCGTATTCTTCGCCGCGTTGATCGTCGTGTTGATACGAGCCGACCACGTGACAGCGTTCGATGTAAGTGCCGATGTCGAACCACCGTCCGTCACCTGCTTGAAGAGCTGGAATCCACCGAATGCATTTCCGAGCGCTCCAAAGCGAAGCTGGCCCGTCATGTCAGTTCCCCACGAGTTGCTCGTCGCCAGGTTCTGGAAGCTCACCGACGTGACTTCGCGGCCTTCAACCGTATCGGCCGTATTGATCGCAACGCGGATGATGTCACTCGTATGACGGAAGAACGGCGATACCTGAAGCGTGCCGAGCTTGCCGGTGCGGGTGACGCCGAGCTCGAACGCATCCGTGTACTCCGGGCTCAGCTTCGGGTTTCCGAAGAACACGTTCTGCGGATCGAAGAACTGCGGGAACGGGTTCAGCTCCTGCGTGCCCGGGCGGCGAATCCGGCGCGAGTATGCAGCCTTCGTTTGCAAGCCTTCATTGAACTTGTAGACAGCAATCGCGCTCGGGAACAGACTCGCATAGCTGACTGGGAACGACTCGCTCGATTTCGTGAGGGTGAAGTCACGGTGAGCATACTCTCCGCGCAGACCGCCCTGTAGATCGAACTTGCCAACGCCCTTGCTCAGAACGGCGTACGTGGCCAGAACCTGATCCGAGAATGCGAGGCCGTTGCTGAGGGTGCTTGGTACCCATGTGCCGTTGCCGGCGACATCCTTGAGAACATCGAAGTCACGGTCGAGCCAGCGACCCGTGCCCTTCGCACCAGTCTCGAGCTTGGCGGTGTTCTTCAACGTGCGGGTGTAATCGACCTGCGCGTTCACCGTCTGCGTCGTCGCGTCAGTATGGTCGAGCTCACGCTCGATTGGAGTCGATGTCGCCCCGCTCGTTGCGCCTGGGGCGCCGAGTGTCACACGGAAAAGGTTCGTATCGTCGTCATCGTGATTGCGGTTGTATCTCAGCTCTGACGAGATCTCGTGCTTGCGCGGCACCAGCGTGCGCTTCCACGCCAGCGTATAGTCGGCCAGCCATGAGTGAACATTGCTGTCGCGCTCACGGTTGTAGTAGTCGAGCAGCGAGCGCGATGAGTTGAGCTCGGAGTATGTCGCAACCGAGTTGTCGTTGAACTTGCGAATGTTGAGCGTCAGCGCATTCGTCACGACGTCACGCGGATTGACCTTGTAGTCAACCGTCGTCGTGAAGTTGTGTCCGGCGTTTACCTGGTTGCCGAAGATGTCCTGCTCGCTGAACGAGAGAGGCGTACCGGAGATCGCGAGTCGCGTGCGGTTGTTGATGCCGTCAATATCGCGGTCGTCCGCATTGTAGCCATAGCTTGAAAACGTGGTCCACGGCCCCGACTGATAACCGAGATTGCTGTTTCCGTTGTAGCGGCCAGCCGCGGTCGCCGATGCGACAGTCACACCGCCGCTCATGCCGAGGTCGGTGTTGGCTTTCAGAACAAGATTGATGATTCCCGCCATGCCTTCAGGATCCTGCCGGGCGGATGGAGTCGGAATCACCTCGATGCGGTCGATGACCGCCGACGGAAGCGTCTTGAGGAACTGACCAAGCTGCGTGCCCGTCATCGGCGCGGGACGGCCGTTGATCTGAACGACAACATTCTCGTTGCCGCGCAGGCTGACTTTGCCGTCTCCATCGACACTTACCGAAGGAACGTTGTCGAGTACTTCGCTCGCGTTATTCGCGGTGGCGGCAACATCCTTCGCGCGATACGTGTTGCGATCGGGCTCGATCGTCACCGCGTCACGCTCTCCCTTCACTTCAACATCAGTTAGCGCGACTGCAACCTTCTCGAGCTTGATGGTGCCGATCGTCGACGTCGCCGCGGCTGGAGTGATCGAAAACTCGACAGACGAAACCGGCGCATATCCGAGCGATGAAACTCGGAGATAGTACGTGCCGGGCCGAAGACCCACCACGCGGAAAGTGCCGTCGTCCTTGGCTACAGTGCCGGTGACGAGTGTCTGACCTGCCTTGAGGCGCACGGTAACCGTAGCCTTTCCGATCGGCGTGTTCGCCTGTCCGTCCATGACGATTCCGCGCACTTCACCACTCGCGGCAGGTGGCTGCTGGGCTCCGGGACCACCCGGACCACCGCCACCAGGAGGAGGACCGCCCTGGGCTACGGCATTCGCCGACCCGGTTGCGGTAAGAAGTAGGATACCCAGACCTGCGATCAGGGCGCGACGCATCGTAAAACTCTCAGAAAATTGTGGATTTCTATGGATCAAGGCGCTTCTCGACGTGAGAAGCCCCTTATACCGGGTACAACGCTATTGGGCTCATCCTTTGTTTCACGGGTTTCCACTTCTTACAAACACCTTTCAGACTTGGCGGAACCCGGACGTAATCGTCTGTTTTCGTCGTTCCATGCCAGGATTCGATGGGAGCCCATTGTAATCGACTCTAATTAGGCGATCCTGACGGCCCTATTAAGAAACCGTTAACTCGTTTGGGGAGCCTGCCTGAGTTACGCGTTCACGGCTGATAGTGTTGGGCGATCCTCCTTGCGAAGTAGAAGCCGATGCCAGTGCCAACGATGCCGAGCATGAACGCGGTCATCAAGCCGAATGGTGCGCCAAGCCACCATCCGGCATAGCTGCCGATCGTCGTCCCGACCAGTGTGTAAAGCCGCGTCAATGCGTCACCTCAGGTTCACCATCATCGGAAAGCTTTTTTGGCTTGCGCCGGTCCCACAGCCTTCCGAGGAAGGTCGTGAGGACTACGGTCGCACCGATTCGAAGCGGCTGAGTGATCTTGGTCACGATGTACGCCGCCGTCCAAGTCCCTGCGGCACCCGCAACACCGCCCGGCGCCCAGCCGAGTCGAATACCGAGCCACGCGCCGATGAGGACGATGAAAAATATCGACAGATAAACCACGACAGCGATCGCGCCGTATTCCGCGAAAATATTTTTTAGAGTCTTGCGCATCAGGTCCGGCTTCGAGAGTTCGAGTCGTGGGTCCGACGAAACATAGTCATGCTGCAGCGCCGGACGATCATCGCTGGCGATTGGCGATCGTCACGGGCATTTCGAGAAACTCTGAATAGCGATCCACAGCTGCATCGACTGCCTTCCATTGTACTTCGTCCAGCTTCGCGAAAAGATTCAGCTCCATCGACGCAGCCTTCGGCCCGATCGTACGCTTCCACGTACCAGCTCTTCGATAGCCCACCACGAGGGGTCGGTAGAAGACATCGCGCCAGCTCTTGTCGGGTTTTCCCGGAGGGAGATCAGGCCTGCCGAGGTCGCGGTAGCCGGTCAATGCTTCGTCGTACTCGGGTATGAAGAACGCGGTGAGCAGCCGAACTACATCTTCGGGTTTGCCGGCCGGCTTCCCCGCGATGTGTTGATTGTGAAATCGCCTGCGAAGCAAACTCGGATCTGTCATACCGGTCATCGACGACTCGATCCGCGCCGGCGCGGCTACCAGCCGCTCGGTATCGACATGAGATCCAGCGGATTTACCGTGACTGCGCCATAGCGCGCAGTCCAATGCAGGTGCGGTCCGGTCACGCGACCGGTTGCGCCCACGAGTCCGATCTCCTGCCCTCGTTCCACCGTATCACCCGCTGCAACGAGCGCCTTCGTCATGTGAAAATATCCGGTGACGACTCCGCCGCCGTGGTCGATGTACACGACATTTCCCGCGAGAAAGAATTCATCGACGAGGGCGACTACTCCTCTGTTTGTTGCGCGTATCGGTTCACCGGTTGCACCGCGGAAATCAACGCCCAGATGGCGGGTTGTAAGCGTGCCGTTGAACAAGCGGCCAGTTCCGAAACTGCTCGTCACTGTCGTTGCTCTCGGTCGAAGGAACGGCTGAACCCACATCGGTGGTGAGTCGTGCGCTTGCCGTCCTATCTCCCGGGCGCGTTCATTCTCGCGATCGATCCTCGCCTGCGTTGCCGAATCGAGCGGCCTCGTGAACTTCGACGACACTGCAAGCGCGCTCGGCTTCCCCTTTACCGGTTTGGGACGCGGAATGGTGATCGTCGCGAGAATCGTGTCGACTACGCCGGGAGAGCGCTCGATGAATGCGCGTGCGGCGACTTCACCATTTGCGTCAACGGGAATTCCGCCGAGCGAGTGCCACGCTCCGGATGCGCTGCGTCGAAAGTGCAGCGGCTCTCCTGCCATTGCTCCGTCGATAACCGGAGGCCCGTAGTCGGCAACTCCGGTGAGAGAAAGCCGCACGATGGATCCGGGCGACGGTTGCGCTGGACTGATCGAGAGCTGCGGAGCTTGCGCCTGAAGTACAGTCGCGACAGCCGCACTCGCGACAAGAGACGCGATCCTCAGCTTGCCTTCAGGTACGACGCGCCTGCTTCCTGCGCACGGATTGCGGCAAAAACGCCGGATGGCTGAAGAATGACGCCGGGAACGAGATAGGCAACAGCGCGCTTGTGCGCCTCTTCAGCCGACACTTTGTCGGTTGACTTGATGAGATCTGCGCAGTCCTGAAGCGCGAGGTTGCACGCAAGGACGACGACGCCGCGATCGAGCTGCTTCCTCAAGCCGGCGTTGTTGAACGGCGCCGGAATTCCATCCTTCTCGTCGAGAAGCACCGGGTTCTTATCAGTTGGCTGCGCGGTGAGTGGATGCGTCACGCTTTTCTTCGCGCCGATTCCATACTTGTCCCAGAACGCCTGCTGCATTGCCAGAATGATCGCGTTGTGGCGCAGCACGATCACGGGTGACAGGTCGGCTGGAGCGACCTTCAGGACATCCATGTACTGCCTTGCCCACGCCGATGCACGCCACACTCCGTAGCCGCTCTCGGGCTCGGTGTTATCGAACACCGCGCGATGTTTTCCTTTGAGACGATCAACCCAGGTGACATCCCATACCTCAGTCGATACCGAGTGGGCGAGATCGCGCGGGACGGTCGCGAACATTGTACCCGGCATGATTGCAAGCGCGGCCGCATTGGCGGCTGCGATCTCGAGAAAGGCACGGCGATTCTGGCTCATTTTCTATCACCTCGTGACGGCGTTTGGGTTGAGATAAATATGCAACGGGGTTGCTAGATTGTGTCGAGTGACGAATCCGACACCTTTACCCGCAAAAAAGAAAATCAAATCCCTAACCCTCGACGGCGGAATATTTA
>JBDTNA010000244.1:0-5319 GCA_039933985.1 Gemmatimonadales bacterium
ATTCGTCAATGCTCTGGACGATTGCGATGGTTCTGCTGATCCTGTGGATTCTTGGCTTCTTCGTTGTTCACATCGGCGGCGGGCTGATTCACATCCTGCTGGTTATCGCCGTCATTGTTGTCATCTATCGCTTGATCACGGGCAGGCCGGTAGTCTAACGCGGTGAAAATGCCGGCCCTTCGTGCAATGAGAACGGCGCGCGAAGGGCCGGTTTGCGCATGACGGCATCACGTCTCGAGGCCGCGCGCGTAGTACTATACGAGCCTCTCGATCCCATCAACATCGCGGCGACGATTCGCGCGATGAAAAACATGGGAGTCCATAAGCTTCGCCTGGTGCGGCCAGTTGCATACGATCCTTACAGACTGGTCGGCGTCGCGCACGACACGCAGGAAATCATCGAAGCCGTCGAACACTTCGATGATCTCGAGTCTGCCGTCGCCGACTGTGTGCGTGTCGCAGGCTTCACGGCGAGAAGACGCGCCGCAAAGCGACAAGTGATAACTCCGGCGCAGGCTGCAACCGATCTTCTGGGGTTCGCGGAGCAGGGAAACGTCGCGCTTCTCTTTGGAAGGGAAGACAAGGGTCTTCCCAACGAAGCGCTCGATCTTGCTCACAGTGTTGTGACGATTCCAACGACGGCGCACGCATCGCTGAACCTCGCCCAGGCGGTGCTCCTCGGCCTCTATGAGCTTCACGTCGCCTCAGCCGATGCAACGCGGCGCCTGGCGCCGCCAAGAAAGGTTGCTGACGCTCCGACGAGCGAGAAATACGACCTGTTCTTCGTGGACGCTCATCGCGCGCTCTCCGAGATAAGGTTCTTCAAGACACGCAACGACGAGCACGTGATGCGATCGCTGAGATCGATTCTCTTTCGGGCCGCCCCCGACGGGCGGGAGCTTGATCTGGTCCGGGCAATGGCGATCGAAGTGCTGAGAACGATCGATCGGGAACGAGCCGCGAAATCATCTGAAACGAGTGATGATTCGCGGTGAAATGAAGACCGTGTGCGCCTTGCGGTAAAAAACTTGCGAAGCCATTTTAACCGCCACGTTCCGAGCTTGTGAAATTCTTCACAAACCCGATCAATTGACTCGCCTTTCAGATTGCCGATGACAAAGCAGAGGAAATGGCTCGCCATTCCCGGTTTCCTCACTCTGGCTGCCGCTGCGGCAATGCTTTCGGCTTACGCCGGTGCAAGCTCGTCCGAGGGTAATGCCCCCGCACAGCCGGTGAACTTCCCGCATACAGTGCACGCAGGCACGCTCAAGATGAACTGCGTTTACTGCCACTTCTCGGCGACGAAATCACCGGATCCCGGTCTTCCCGCTGTCGGCACGTGCATGGGATGTCACACCGTGATCGCCACACAGAAGCCAGAAATCCAGAAGCTTGCAGGCTTCTGGAACAAGAAGCAGCCGGTGCCATGGATCCGCATTCACAAGCTGCCCGAGTATGTGCACTTCCCGCACATGCGGCATGTGAACGCGGGAGTGTCCTGCCAGACATGTCACGGCGATATCCAGAACATGAAGCAGGTCTATCAGAAGAACTCGCTGAACATGGGCTGGTGCATCAACTGCCACGTCGGTCGTTCCAATCCCCCACTGAAAGCGCGGTACGATTGCGCGACATGCCACTACTAGCATCATGACGACCGTCAAAAGACGCGAATTTCTCAAGGTCGTCGGTGCAGGCACCGCGGCCGCGTCGACCATGATCGGATGTACCTCCGAGAAGGTCGAGAAGCTGATCCCGTATCTCGTCTCACCCGACGAGACAGTCCCCGGCGTTTCGACTTACTACGCGACGACCTGCCGAGAGTGCAGCGCGGCGTGCGGAGTGATCGCTGAAACCCGCGACGGACGTGCCATCAAGCTCGAGGGAAATCCGGAGCATCCGCTTAATCGCGGCGCATTGTGCGCGCGCGGACAGGCAGGACTTCAGGCACTGTACAACCCGGATCGATATCGCGGTCCGATGGTTCGCCGCAACGGCAGGCTCGAAGCGACTACGTGGGACGAAGCTCTCAAGCTTTTCGGACAGAAGCTTACCGAAGCCCGCGCCAACGCCGCGAATGTCGCGTTCATCAATCGGCATGAATCGGGAAGTTTTCCTGCGTTTTTCAATGGCTGGCTCGCCGGATATGGATTTCCAGCAGCGCTCAGTATCGATGCCGATGCAGACTACGCAGCGATCGCCGCGAACAAGCAGTCGTACGGAGTCGCGTGGCCACGCTTCGACTTTGGATCTGCGAAGCTGATCATTTCGGTTGGCGCCGACTTCCTCGACGGGTGGGGAGCAAGCGTTCCTCAGCAGCTCGATTTCGCCGATGCGCGGGCGAAGATGACAAGCGCACCGCGTCTCATCTATGTAGGCGCTCGACGCTCACTGACGGGACTCAACGCTGATCAATGGATCAACGCACGTCCCGGATCTGAGCTCGCCATCGTGCAGATGCTCGGCGGAACGGTCACGCCGCAGCAGGCATCGCAGGAAAGCGGCGTTGACGTCGCGATTCTCACTGCATTTCAATCGGAGTTCACGGCGGCTTCGCCGGCGATGGTTCTGGCCGGCGGCGGTTCGCCAAAGGGTATCGAGCTTTGTCTCGCCGCGAATGCGCTGACTCAATCGAAGGGAGCAGGGACGGTCAAGACCGCCGAAGCAGTCAACAGCTTCGAAGGAATTGATTCGCCGGCGCAGCTTCGCGCGCTAGCGCAGCGAATGCAGGCGGGCACGGTGCCGATGCTGATGGTGCGCAACGTGAATCCAGCGTACACGATGACGAAGTCATCGGGCTTCGCGGCGGCGATGGCGAAGGTTCCTTTCAAGGTCAGCTTCTCATCGATTCCCGATGACACGACTGCGATGTGCGATCTCGTTCTGCCAGACAATCACTCGCTCGAAAGCTGGGGCGATGCAGAGCCTGTTCGTGGAACGCTGTCGCTACAGCAACCTGCGATGGAACCGGTATTCGATACGCGGGCAACGGGCGACGTGCTGCTCGGCGTGTCGCCGCTGCCCGACACTGCCGCTTTCGCTCGTGACTATAGAACTCACCTCATATCGCGATTCCCCGGCGGCGCGAGCGGGCTCGCCGCGGCGCTTCCAAAGGGAATCGCTCCAGGCACGACATCTGGCGCAGCAGTCGCACGTGCTGTCCCGGCGCCGATTGCTCCACCGCCGGCATCGAGCGGCGACTTCTTCCTCATGGTGTATCCGCACCCGGTTCTCGGAAACGGCGACGGTGCCAACAAGCCATGGCTTCAGGAGCTTCCTGATCCTGTAACGAAGATCGCGTGGCAGACAGTTGCCGAGATTCATCCGTCAACTGCTGAGCGTCTGGGCGTAGTGAACGGAGACCACGTTACGGTGGAGACTTCGGCGGGACGTCTGTCTCTTCCGGTCTACGCGTATCTCGGCGTTCGTCCCGACACAGTTGCGGTTGCCGCGGGCCGAGGGCATTCCGAAGCAGCAGGTCGTTATGCAAAGGCCGGGTCGAATGCGTTCGATCTCATTCCTTATTCAGAGGATCGCTCCGGTGCGGTGATGTTCGCATCCGCAAAAGCAAAGGTAACGAAGGACGGCGGCTTCTCACGTCTTGTCACCACCGAAGGCTCGGCGCGACAGCATGGTCGCGGAATCGGTCAGGCCGTTGCAGTCGCTGATCTCGGACACAAAACTGAAGGCGCACACGCGGAAGGCGAGGAGCACGCTGAATTTCCCGGCGATGCGAATCACGAGTTTCTGCCAGGGCTGCGTGCCCCGACCGCCGATGACGCGCAGGGAGACTTGGGCGCCGAAGGCCAGTCGTCGAAAGAAAAGGGGATGTACGATCCGAAACACTGGAGCGGGATGGCGAAGCGCCGGTGGGCGATGACGATCGATCTCGCGCGATGCACCGGCTGCTCTGCGTGCGTCACCGCGTGTTATGCGGAGAACAACATTCCGACCGTTGGCGCAGACTGGCAGGGAGCGCGATTCCTTCCTGACAGAACTGGATTCGGCGCGAACATCACTCGCAGCCGCGAGATGGCGTGGCTCAGACTCGAGCGATACTACGAAGGCGGCGAAGATGGCAGCGCGGATTTCGATACGCGCTTCGTGCCGATGCTTTGCCAGCACTGCGGCAACGCTCCGTGCGAGCCGGTGTGTCCGGTGTACGCGACGTATCACGCGCCGGACGGACTCAACGTGCAGGTCTACAACCGCTGCGTCGGAACGCGCTACTGCTCGAACAACTGCCCGTACAAGGTTCGTTACTTCAACTGGTTTGGATACGGCGAGCCGGCTCGCGCGCAGTACGCGTTCCCCGAGCCTCTCAACTGGCAGCTCAATCCTGACGTCACTGTTCGCGGAAAAGGCGTCATGGAGAAGTGCACCTTCTGCGTGCAGCGCATTCGTGAAACAGAGAATCGCGCTGCGCTCGAGCATCGTGGAGTCGAGCCGGACGAGTTCACCACTGCGTGCGCAGAAGCATGTCCGTCGCGCGCGATCACGTTCGGTGACGCCGCGGATGAGCGCTGGGCTGTCGCGAACAAGGTGAACGACGAGCGCGCGTATCATGTCTTCGAAGAGCTCAACACCTACACGGCTGTGGTCTACCTGAAAAAAGTGACTCATCCCGGGTCCGTCTCTGCGTCCTCTGCCCCTTCTGCGCCCTCTCCAGTACCGGGAGGGGCTCACTGATGGCAACGATGGCAAAGCCCGTCCGTAGCGAGAACGAACCCCGGCGTCCGAACATCGCGACGGCCGACGTTCAGCTGCCGGCAGTCAAGGACTACGAGCAGGTCGATCGCGAGATAACGGGAACGCTGCATCCGACGGTGGCGTGGTTCATCGGACTTGCAACCGCGATTTTCTTTCTGTTGATCGGTATCGGCGCGTGGATGTACCAGATATACAGCGGCGTCGGCGTCGCCGGTTACAACCCGCCTGTGATGTGGGGCGTGTATATCATCACCTTCGTGTTCTGGGTCGGTATCGGACACGCGGGCACGCTCATCTCCGCGATTCTGTATCTGTTCCGCGCTGGATTCCGAACGACGATCTACCGCTGCGCCGAAGCGATGACGGTGTTTGCCGTGATGACGGCCGGACTGTTCCCGATTCTCCACCTTGGTCGGCCGTGGAAGTTCTTCTGGCTCATTCCGTACCCGAACTGGCGGTACCTCTGGCCACAGTTCAAGAGTCCGCTGGTGTGGGATGTGTTCGCGATTCTCACCTACCTCACGGTGTCGTCGACGTTCCTATACATCGGTCTCATTCCCGACATCGCCGTCCTGCGCGATCGCGAGAAAAATCCGATTCGCCGCCGCA
>JBDTNA010000245.1:0-5259 GCA_039933985.1 Gemmatimonadales bacterium
AAAACCGGGTACCGGCTCCACAGCGGGTAGCGGGTAGCGGGTAGCGGGTAGCGGGCCTACCTGACCCTGAGAACGTCCTCAACGGGCCCAGCGTTACCACCGGCCAGCAGATGCAGAATGTGCGAGAGAGCCTCTTTCTCTCGGGGCCAGATGAACGTTGCCGCCGCATCGTGCGGCGAATGCCACTCGTACGCCTGATGCTCTTCGCCCAGCGTCACGTCTGCTGGCTCGTCGACGAATGCAGCGAACACAACTGCCATCTCGACCTTGCCAAACATGTGCAGATAGAACGACTGCACCGTGACGTTGTAGAGTCGCGCAATCTCGAGACCTGTTTCCTCGCGGACTTCGCGCACTGCGCCATCTTCCGGTCGCTCGTCAGGATCGAGTCGTCCATGAATCGTTTCCCACGCACCAGGACAACGCGTATCGGGAGCACGCTGAACTACGAGGATTTTCCAGCCATCCTCGAGCGGACGGATTACATAAACGTCCACAACGCCGGCGACGATCTCTGTCATTGCGGCTTGATTGGGTTCCTGCGGCGGGAAACTCGCATTCGGAGAATCAAACGCAAGCGAGCCGGTCGCGGGAGTATCGAACAAATCCCATATCTCGCTTCTCACTGAATCCCGCTCACCCGATTCCGGCGCAGTCTGCTGCTCGAGCACACGCAACAGCTCGTCACCGCTCGTCTCCCCCGTCGCGAGGTGAGCAAGCCCGGATTCCCATAACGACCGGGAACCACCACGACGTGCTATGGCAGTCAGCGCATCGACCGGGGAATCCGACGCGATTCCCCGTTCCAGCTCGGAGTCTGCAAGCACCAACTCCGTGACCGCGAGACGTCCTGAGTATCCGGTCATCGAGCAGTCGTCACAACCGACGGGCGTATACACCATGAGATCGTCCGAAACGGATCGAGTGAGCTGTATCGGCACGCCGTCATTCGCGACGATTCGGCAAGTTGGGCATAGCCGGCGAATCAAGCGCTGAGCGACAACTCCCTTCAGTGCGGCCGCGAGCTTCGCGCCGTCCACGCCGAGGTCGGTGAGACGCGTGATGGAGCTGCATGCATCGTTGGTATGCAGCGTCGCGAACACGAGGTGCCCCGTCAGAGATGCCTGAATGGCGATCGCCGCCGTCTCGCGATCGCGAATCTCGCCGATCAGCACGACATCCGGATCCTGTCTGAGAATCGACCGCAGCGCAGACGCAAAGCTGAGCCCTGCCTTCTCGTTGATCTGCACCTGAACGATTCCTGGAATTCGATACTCGACCGGATCTTCGACCGTGATGATGTTGAGACCCTTCTGCTGAATCTGCTTGAGCGCTGCGTAAAGAGTCGTTGTCTTTCCCGATCCTGTTGGACCGGTTACGAGCACCAGGCCTTCTCGTGTCTCGAGAAGTCTTTTCATCCTCGGCTCATCGAGAGCGTCGAGTCCGAGTGAGTCGAGTGTTCTGATTGCTGCGCGCGGATCGAGAATGCGAATCACGACTTTCTCGCCGTGCGATGCAGGCAGGGTCGAAACGCGAAGATCGACGCGTGAGCCGCCAATTCCCACGGAGGCATGACCACCCTGCGGTCGAAGCCGGTCGGCAATATCCATCTTCGCCATGATCTTGATTCGCGAGACAAGCGGGACGCCCACGGACTTTGGCAGAAGCATCACGTGGCGGAGAATTCCGTCGACCCGATATCTCACCGCGATACCGTCCTCTTCCGGCTCGAGATGTATATCGCTCGCGCGTTGCTCGATTCCCGTCGCGACTACACGATCGACCAGGCGAACGACCGGCTCACCGCTGATCGCTTCGAGGTTCCTCATTCTCGATCTCGATGCGGATTCTCGTTCGGAATACACTTCATCGATCCTTGCGGCGATGATCGCCGGAGCGGCGAGCCACATTCGGACCGAGCGTCCGCATACGAACGCCAGAGATCGCTCACAGTCGAGATCCCACGGATTAGCCGTCGCGACGTCGATCATCGTATCGGTCGCGGCCAGTGGCAAAACCTGATATCGGCGGGCAATTCGCTCGGGCAGGAGGGAGCGCGCCTCGAAGGTCGATTCAAGCGACAATGCGATCGGAGTTCGCAGCCGCGTCGCGATGGCTTCGAGCAGACTGTCTGCATCGACAATCTTCAGACGAACAGCTGCGTCCCAAACGCTTCCCTCGCCTGCCGCGATGGCTGCGGCGGCGGCGGTCTCCTTCGAGGAAAGCTCCTCGATAATCGGGAGCACCCACTCATCGCGCGGAACAGGAGCTCGCAACGTCATCTGGGACCGTGATGCATCTCCCAACAATCATGCTGGAAGAGTCATCGAGCGACAGCGGTGCGTGACACCGCCAAACGAAAATCCGCGCTCGGTCAACTCTCTACAGGATTCTCCATAGATCGCGTGACACATCCGCCGAGAATGTCCATCGCCCGTTGTTCAGCCCACGAGCGACGTCGATACGAACCAGGTCAAAGAGTGACAACACTCCGACGCCCACTGACGGATACCAATCGAATTTCCCTTCACCGTCGACGGTGCCACCGACCGGTGTCAGCAGGCGATCACGCCGCTCTCTGCTCCGAATCACGTTCACAAACGGCGCCAGAGTTATTGAAGCCGGGGTTTTTCCGTATCGGCCGAGGGAAAAAGACTTGAATGGGACCGGTGTCTGGAGCTCGATTCGGTGACTGCCGGCTGCGTCGCCCGCAATCTCATGGTAGTCGTATCCCGGTCCACTCGTCGGCCCGCCGAGGTAGATGAGATACTGCGGCGGAAGAAAGTCGGGATCGGTAACAAACCCCTCAAAAGCACGAAGCACAATGCGCTGGCGCCCGATCGGCTTCTCGAGACTCGCAGTTATCGTGAACCGCCCGACTGTGCCGCCTGGCTCAAACGCAATGTCGGTCATTCGTATCACGCTGGCATCGGCATGGACCTGAGTTTCGAATCCCAGAATTCCCAAGCGAGTCGGGCGATCGATCGAAAACGTCAAACGCCTCGCAAGGCCGGTAGAGGCCGTGGCTGCCGGCTCATATCGCCCCGATGCGGGCGTCGCGTTGACATCGAGCATCCGATGCCGCTCATGGACTCCCTCGAGTGACGCGGTCCACGCGGACGACAACGGATACCGGAGAAGGAGCGAGGCTCCACGCGCGCCATAGAGATCCGTGTAGTCACTGCCAAACTCCTGCGCGGCCACGCTATTCACGACAAGAGATCGCTCAGTGACATCGCCGACATCTCTAGTGTCGCGATATCCGGCGAGCCAAACTCCAGCGCCATTCGCGCGCCTATACGACAGCTCGCCGCGATACTTTCCGTCTTCGTCGGCAAATCCGTACCGCCCCCGCGCCGCAACTGCGAATCCCGCACCGAGCTGGTGCGCGATACCACCGCCGACTGCGAGACCTTCCACTCGATTTACGCGAATGAAATCCGATACGTTGCGTCCCGAGAGGGACGTGCTGCGCGTTCGCGCGAGAGCCTGACCGCGAACGAGCGATCTCGCCTCTTCCTGCACCTTCGCAACATCAGCGTCCGTCACCGCTCGAACATCGGGCGGGAGTGAATCGAGAACCTGACCCGTGAACGGAACGGGCATCGGAGTTCCACGCGGGGCAAGTGCTATCTCCGGTCCGGTGAAAATCCCGAGAGGCATGGGCTTATTCACTTCGTAGCAGCAGATCTCCCATCGCCCGCGAATGATTCCGCGCGCGGGATAGTCGAGCCACGTTCCTGTTCGCCGAATCTCTATCTCCTGCCGGCGAGGAAGCCAGAACCGTCCTTCAATCAGCCCGTTCTCGAGAACGACGCTCACGTCCTCGAGCTCTTTATCCTTCAGAGCCGAACGGGTGAAGCTGAATGCCATCCTGACGACTTCCCCGCTCTCCCTGTCGATATAGACAGCCCCGACGGCCCTCGGCAGCCGGTCATTTTTTGGGCGAACTCGAACCTCGTACACATCGAGCGTCCGTGGTCCAAGACGGATCTGAAGGGAGTCGCGAATTGAAAAGTCGTACTCGAGCAGGCCCTGCGCGGACAAGGGATGCGGAACATCGCGCACCTCGTCGCCGTCGCCGAGCCGGATGATGCTCGGAAAATTGTTCTGGACTATTCCGAGATGATCGCGGTGGTAATTGATGTCCGTCGGCAGAAGCAGCGTATCGCGGCGACCGGCAATCAGCTGCTTGCTCAGATTCGGCGCATGCCAATACACTTCTAGCGCAAGCTCATCAGCCTTGACGATCTTTGGCGGCTCGGTAAAGCCTTCGCCAACTTGTGCGAGAAAGGTGAGATAGCCGTGAGCCGCCGCCTTGTAGCTTGCGAGAGCCGTGTCCGCGATTTGTCGCGCGCGCCGCTCCGTAGCCTGCTCGACCAGCGAGCGCGATCGGGGATCGTTCCATTCCTGCGCCAAAACGCGGCTCGGGAATGTGACGACTGAGATGAAACCGCAGGCCGCAAGCACGACCCCGACTGAAAAGCGACTCATTCAGGAAAAGTAATGCAGAGGACGGGCAGCACCTTCGAGGAGTTCGAATCACTGGCGCGACGGAACAACGCCGGCGCAGCGGATCGCGTCGTGCCAGTCTGGCGCGAGATCGTCCTCGATGCTGATACGCCCGTATCGGCTTTCGCGAAGCTCAGTCGACCGCCGTTCGGATTTCTGCTCGAGTCGGCACCGGCCGGAGGCGAGACGTGGGCTCGCTACACATTCATGGGAACCGAGCCCCGGTCGGCATGGAGACTTCGCGGTCGCCTGGTCGACGAGTGGGATCCCCACCACGGCTGGCACACATCGCGAGAGAGCGACGACCCACTCGCCGACCTCGATCAGTTGATCGCGTCGGCACAGCCCGTTGACGTCCCCGAGCTCGGCGCATTCTGGACCGGTGCTGTCGGTTATTTCGGGTACGACGCGGTCGGTCTGATCGAGCGACTTCCGCCCGTTCCACCGCAGTCGTCGACGATCCCGGATGCGCTGTTTGTGTTCACGCGATCGATGGTCATCATCGACAACCTGAGATCCCGAGCGAGGATCGTCGTTGGCGTGATCGTGAGAACCAACTCTGCAGATTCAGACCTTCGACAGCTGCATGAGGAAGCGCTCGAGGAAGTCCGTGTGATTGAAAAACGGCTTTCTGGTCACGGGGTCCTCGCGGCACTCGCACTCGACCCGAACGCTCCCGTTGCGAAAGGCCGATCGAGTATCGCCCGCGACGATTTCATCGCGGGTGTCGAGCGAATAAAGGAATAC
>JBDTNA010000246.1:0-5227 GCA_039933985.1 Gemmatimonadales bacterium
CAATCACCGGGATCTCGTGCTTCGCGCCAAACCGGGCGGCGGCAGCGGCGAGCTCGACCGTCGGCATTGTCGCAAAGATTACATCGGGACGCTCGACAGAATTCGCAGCTTCCGCCATTTCCTCAAACGCTTTGGCGGCTTCTCGGTGATTGCGCAGGCGCGCAATTGAAATGTTCGAGCTGTAGGGGCGGGCGAGGAGCAGCTGAAGCACGAGGTTTTCGCCGACCTCCACACGTGTGTGCTCCGGAAATCGCTGTCGCTTGTGAGTGTGGTCGAATGTCGATGTCCACCACGTTACGTCGTGTCCGCGCTCCGCAAGCATTTGAGCGATCAGGCTCATTCGAAGCTGACGTTCGTTTTTCGCGTCGATCGGAAGCGGTTCCCCGACGTGCGCGAGCCAGACTTTCAATTGAGAAAGGCCGTCAACGGTTGAAATAGTTGACTGCGCGCGAAACCTGGCGTTCGTCAACCTGCATGCCTGTTGGCAGCGACACGACTCGTTTGGAAATCCATTCCGCGTTAGGACATGAGCCTGGTTCATAGCCGACGCGGCGAAGGCCCTCGTTCTCGAGGGGATGAATCGGTGTCGCGTAGAAATCAGCGAGCTCGACTCGCGCGGTCTTCGCGCCTTCGATCCATCGAGCCTTGTCTTCGACCAGCATGGGGTAGCGACCGAAAACTGGTTCGACCCCCGCCGCCAAAGCGAAGTGGGTCACGGCGCGATTCGTTATTCGTGAGCGGTACTGTTCAGCTACCCATCGGCGATGATCGCTTTGGTGGTCGAGACTCTTGAGAGCGTTTTCGAGCTTCGCCTTCTGACGTGAACCCATTCTCCTGCTGAAGTCCTCGGCAGGTCCACTTTCATCCTCGACCTTGTTGTAGTTGCCCTTGATCGCGCCCGCCTTCACGAGAGCGCGAAACAGTCTTCGGACGGTCCAGTAGGTCGAAGGACGATATGCAATGCGGTGCGCGATGAACATTGCGAGGAGCTGGAGCTGCGTTTGCTGCGACGGCTCGAGGTAGTTCGGGTAACTCTCGGCGAGAGCAATGGCCAGTGCATCGTCGTTTGCAATGGCGCTGCCGCCGATGCCTATGAATACTGGCTTTGAAGCTTCGTATGAGTAGAAGGCCGCTGCGCCGAAAGAGCCGACGGAACGCCCGTCGACTTTCGATGCAATGGTGTGAGCGCAGTCTTCAACTATCGGTACCGCGGCTTCACCCGCGACACGGCTCAACCGGTGGATATCAGCCGGCAGACCGAAGGAATGCTGGACCACGACGGCTTTCGTGTCTGGCCGAAGTTTCTTCTTCAGATCGTCCGGATCCATGTTCGGAGTGCCGACCGCGACGTCGACGTAGCGAGGGCGGGCGCCGATGCTCAAGACCGCTTCCGGCACCGCTATGCACGTGAAGGCTTGAATCAGAACATCGTCCCCGGACTTGACTCCGAGGCCACGGAGGATGGCCGCCATTGCGACTCTGCCGCGAAAGTAGGTTTGCCTTGTCAGGTCTCGCGTAGAGACTCCGAATGCCAGATCACGCGTTGGCATTTGTGGCTCGAATTCGAAGGATTCTCGGGCGGTCGAGGTCATGGGCTGCATGACCTCGCAATCTAGACCGCCTTCATGGAGGCTGGTAGTCGATGAAGCCGCGTCTAGCCTGAGCCCGTACGCGCCTGCCGCCGCATCCTGGGCAAAGTAGAAACCGCTTTCCTGAAGCGGTCACTGCTCGAGTCAAGTCTCGCGAGTCGTCGACGAGTGACATCTATGAGCAGTACGATGAGACAAAGCACGACAAAACCCACCACCCCGGCAATTGCTGTCTTCATCACGATCCTTTTTCGCACCTTCGGAAGAACGGATGGCAAGGGATCCTGAACAACGACAGTCGGCGTGGCCTGGAGTTCCTGAGCATACGCCGTCTCACGGTCTGTCGCTGCCTGCGTGTAAACCTGCTCGGCGAGCTGGACCTGCCTATTCAATCTCTCGCGCTCCAGCCCGGCATCGGAGAATGGCGGCGCCGCGCGATTTGCAAATGTGAACGCGCGAAGTCGTTCTTCCGCCCTCGCCAGTTGTGCGGCTGCATTTTCGACGCGCGCTTCCTGGGCAACCCTCAGCTGTAGCGCCTGCGCGCGCGAGGTGCTGACGAAAATCTGGCTCGCGCTGTCGACGATGCGGGACGCGATGACGCGCGCGAGAGCGCTGTCCTTGTGTCGTATGGACAAGGTTACTGTTCCTGTCTCTTTGCTGGCCCCAACCGTCAACCGTCGCTCGAGCTGCTTCTGTACTTCTTCGGCATCATTTCTGGTGTAGGGCTCTCCGAGAACCCGATCGATCACTCTTTCGTTTCCGTTGGCGGACATGCGGGAAAGACCGACTCCCGCGAGCACAGTGCGCGACTTGATCAGCTCGACCATCCTCGCCGGAGTCAGCTTGTAGCCTTCATTCAGCGTAGCGCCCGCGAGGGCAGCTATGCCCCCAAGAGCAGATGACGACTTGCTGCTCACAACTGGAGTCAGGGACATCTCAGCCTTGTACTTGCGCGGCGTCAGCGCCGCCCATGCGCCGACACCAAGCGCGACTGCGATCGCGCCCAGGATGATCTGGCGCCTGCGCTCTACGAGGGGGGTGAGCAGGACGAGCGCGTCGACCCCTTCTTCTACATACGGCTCTCTAACTTGTACCGGCAATTCGCTCCCTTGGAGTTCCGACATGCGCACTTCCACGCCAGAGCCTGATGAATAACACCATCAAACCAATCGCGAAGACGGTTGCCGTCAAGCTGTTGTATATCCAGAACCAGGTAATCGGCGTCCACAATATTGTAACGTAGGCGATCAGAAGTAGCGGAACCGCGCTCCAACTTCCTGCCGCTACGAGCCGAAACCCGGTTCCTCCGACGAAGCCAAGCAGCGCTAGAATCGCAAGCGCGCCGGGAAGCGTGAAATCCTGGATGAGTGGCCGGAAGCCAGTGTAGATGTTACTGGATTCTCCTGCGATGAGATCGACCACAGTGTCGAAGAGCCCGGGTATTCGCTGGCTGTATCCGAGCAGCTCGAGTGGGCCTGCGAAAGTAACCTTGCCAAGAGACGGATCGAACGGCCCACTCCAATATTCGTGCAGCCACTGTGAGAAAACGGTCATGTGACCGAATGCGGAAGTGACGAGCTTCACCAGCACGACGTTCAACAGGGAAGTGTCGGTCGAGGCCATTCGCGCCAGGCCAACGGCGAAGAAAAAGACAGTGACGGTGCCGAGTACAACTCCCGCAGTTACGAGGTGGACTTTGGTGAAAACAGCGATTTTGCCCGCTCGCAACCGGGTCGCAAAATAGCCGGACGCCCAGAGCACCATCGCAAAAAGAACCGCAGCCTTTGTTGTCTGCAGTACAGTCACCGCGATTGCCGGCACGAAGGAAAAGAGGGCGAGCAGCTTCCACTTCACCTCGCGCCTGAGGACAAAAAGAATTCCGCCGACAGCGGGAGCGAGGTAGACGAACGGCAGCAAGGCCTGACTGATAGGTGGCGGTGGCGGCGGCCCCGTCTCGGCATAGCGCTGAATGTAGAGCTGATTCGAAACGAGTACGAGCTTCTCGATGTCGAGCACGTCACTGAGAGGAATTGACGACCCGGCGACAAAGGCGATGTTGGATCCGACGCCTAAGATCACCGACACAAGGAGCGCTGCGGCGAAAAGATGAAGCTCGCGGTCAGTCGGAGGGGACGGACTTGCGAGGCGTCTGGTTCGGAAGCCCCAGTTGCCCACGGCCGCACCGGCGCTCACCGCCATACTTGCTGCTATTAGCCAGATGATTGCGTTAGCACCGACTGGCTCGGCCGGTGCGAGGATCATTGGAACGATCCCTGCGAAGCACCACCACAGCGCAAAGAAAGCTGACGGTTGAAGCCAGGTTCCAGATAGTGCGCGCATGCCAGCAGCCCAGGAAATGAGCACGACCGACAGGGCCAGGGCACTGGCGTTCGTCAAATTTCAAGCCGTCGAACGTGGCGTTTCCGCATTGTTGATGGAATCTATCAGTTGTGTCTCGTCTCTGGCCTGGCCGCAGTAGGCAGTTCGCGGTGACGCCGCATTCGCTCTCGGCGTCAGTACCTGGGGCATCGCCTGACGTTGAGCGATGGCGACTGTCGTAACGGCACAATCGGGGAGTTTGATTGCAAGGTCTGGAAGCACGGGCAAGGGATCTGGAGTTCTCGATCGTCTGCGGACCCGATGAGGAAATGCTCCTCGGGCTGCTCGATTCGATCAAACGATCTATGAAGGACGCCAAATGGTCGTGGGGCGTGACGGTAACGTGCAACGGGACTGATCCAAGTCTCGGACACCGTCTCCGCA
Organism: Gemmatimonadales bacterium; assembly: GCA_039933985.1. Lineage (GTDB taxonomy): Bacteria > Gemmatimonadota > Gemmatimonadetes > Gemmatimonadales > Gemmatimonadaceae > UBA4720. Next base: position 4,353 of record JBDTNA010000246.1, read on the forward strand.
CTCGATTCCCCGGATTTGCAATCATTGAAAACCGGTCAACCAAGGGCTTCGCGGACACCCACAATCGAGTGCTTCGTGTCTCTCGCGCCCGGTATGTGTGGATCCTTGAAGATGACTTGCTGATACTCCCAGACACTGTCAGGGTCATCACCGACTTTCTCGACCGTGCGCAAAACTCGCGCGTTGGAGTCGCAGCACCTCAGCTGCTGAACCCTGATGGCACGCCGCAGCCGTCGGCCTACGGGTTTCCATCGATGAAGGATGTAGCGCTCGCCCACCTCGGCTTCCCCGGGAACGCGGCACCGCGGGAAGTTGCGAAGAGTGCCACATCGAATGGCAACACGGTTGAGCTCGCTGGCAGCGTGAAGATCGCGGACGTGGACACACTTCCCAAAACGTGCATGGTGGTGCGGACGTCCGCGTTGCGCCAGGTGGGTCCAATGGTCGCTAATGCAGAAGAGGGAAGCGAAACCATGGAATGGCACCGTCGATTTCATGAGCAGGGCTGGCGTGTCTCTCGATGCCTGGCTGCCACCGTTATCCACTACGGTGGGCAGGCCGGTTGGAGCAGCTCACGTCCGACAGACGCCCAGCGTCTCGAGCGGGACTTGTTCTTTTTCAGATCCGGTCGCCGTTCCGCGACCTACTCATTTTTCTGCGCCAGCCTCGCGGTAACGTTTGCGGCTCGCGCTGGGGTCGCCTGGCTTCGACGCGATACAGCATCGTCTGCGACAGCCAGACGATGTGTCCGGCTTGCTCTGAACGGGATCGCGCAACCGGTTGCTAACTGACTTTGATAGACTGCTGCCGCTCGAGATGACTCCGGTTGGCCAGATACCATTTGACAGTCTTTCTGATGCCCGTGTCGAACGTTT
>JBDTNA010000247.1:0-5174 GCA_039933985.1 Gemmatimonadales bacterium
CAGGTATTCCCCATACGAGCTCGACCCCATTTTTCCCGCCAGCTCCACGAACGCGCGTTCGTCGATGTAGCCCATTCGGTACGCGGTCTCTTCGGGCGATCCGATCTTCAGTCCCTGACGGGCCTCCACAACAGCCACGAAATTCGACGCGGCGAGGAGCGCTTCGTGAGTGCCCGTATCGAGCCACGCCATTCCGCGTCCGAGCGTCTCGACCTTGAGCTTGCCCCGCGAGAGGTAATGCTTGTTGAGGTCGGTGATCTCCAGTTCGCCACGCGGCGAAGGCTTCAGGCCTCGTGCGATCGCGACGACATCGTTGGCGTAGAAATACAGTCCAACAACGGCGTAGTGAGAAACGGGATTGGCCGGCTTTTCTTCGATGCTGCGCGCGTGTCCTTGTTCGTCGAAATCAACGACTCCGTACCGTTCCGGATCCTTAACGTGATACGCGAAGATGGTGGCCCCATCTTGTGATGCGGCAACGGTTTGCAGCTGGTCAGATAAACCGTGTCCAAAGAACAGATTGTCGCCAAGGATGAGGGCGACCGGATCTGAGCCGATGAAGTCAGCGCCGATGATGAACGCCTGAGCGAGACCGTCAGGACGCTCCTGAACCGCGTAGGAAATCTCGAGCCCCAGCTGGCTTCCGTCGCCGAGAAGCTCCTGGAATCGGGGAGTGTCGGCCGGCGTGCTGATGATCAGAATCTCGCGAATCCCGGAGAGCATCAGGGTCGTGAGCGGATAGTAGATCATCGGTTTGTCGTACACCGGGACGAGCTGCTTGCAGAGAACCTTTGTGGAAGGCCACAAGCGCGATCCCGAGCCGCCGGCGAGGATGATTCCCTTTCTATTCATCAGAGGCTACCGCAGCCGGGAGTACGTGTCGCGGAGCGTCAGTGCGCCGAGCAGGGTCAGGCAACCGACGAGACTGAACGACATCCACATGATTCCTGAGTTCACGAGACAAAGAACGGTCAGAACGATCAGCGAGATGATCAGGTTCCGGCTATTCACCGCCTTCACGTCGAGCGCGTCGAGTACGCTCCTCATCAGAATGTAGACCGCATAGGGAATTGCTCCGAAGAGACAGGCGCGGAAAACCGGGATAGCACGAACGAACGCGGGGCCGAAATACCACTCGATGAACCACGGAATGAGCAGCTCACCAATGGCTACGCCTGCAAACGCCAGCAATATACCCCCTCCGAGAATCTTGAGAACGAGTCTCCTGAGTCCGGCGTAATCACCGTTGGCGGCTTGCGCGCTTGCTCTGGGAAGTATGACGAGTCCGACCGGAGCGAACGCTCCTGAGGCCATCGTGAGGACAGACATTGCGGCGGAAAACTGCCCGGCATCTACGACACCATGCGCTCGAACTGCAATCAAGGAAGGAATCGCAAACAGGCCGACCATTGCGAATTCGCCTGGGACACGGGGCAGGCCGAAGCGGAGAAGCAGGCGCAGATGATCCCGCATTGTCGCGAATCCCCGCCACTCGGCTCTTTCTCGATAGAGAACATGAACGAGCGCAATCGCGCTGATGGCGATCCAGCCCATGCCGGTGGCGCTCAGCACTGACGGCGCATCGTGAGGAACGACGACAAATGCGATTGGCGGAATCAAACCGAGGTTTACCAGCTGCATGGTATTCGCGAATCCCATCTCTGACCGGCCGCGGTAGATCGCGTACACCATGCTGTGCAGTGCGATTCCCGCCAATGCGACGGTGGCGGGCGGCACCAGTCGAGCCAGCGAATCGGTTCCAAAAAAAAGAATCGCGGCCGCTTCTGGTTGAACGTTCAGCAACAGCACCGCAGCGAGGGCAGGGAGAAGTCCAGCGCTCAGTGTGGCCGCGGCAAACCCGCTTTCGGAATAACCTTCGAGTGCGCCGCTGCGAGCAATAGCGATGTATCGGGGTGCGGCGATCCCGAGCCCCATGACCAGCGGAAGATAGAGAAGGGAGATCGCGCGCCGGCTAAGAGCATATTCGCCGAAGCCCGCCGGGCCGAGGAGGGATGCAGCAAGCTTGAGGAGAAGAATTCCCGAGATCATCACCAACAGCTCGGTGAGCATCGTCCACGCGAGCTGAATTCGCATCAGTGCAATTGATACCGCACGCCCACCAATGCGTTGAGGTTCGAGGCGTCACGCTTGAAATCGCGATTGAATTCGTAGACGAAGTTCAGTCCGCCGTTGAGATCGAACCCCTTCATGAATCGCGTCATCTCAAAGCCGAGCGCGTGGGTGACGTCCATCGATCGCGGGTTTCTCACACCGAGAAGGAGATAGTTGCCGTTCTCGCGGCGGAGAACCCGAGACCAGGACGCCGTCCACTTGCCGCCTGGAGTGAATCTGTCCACGGCTAGCGTGCTTCCGGCACCGGCACCGACTCCCACGTCAGCTCCGAGCAGCTGACCGTTATAGGTATGGCCCTGACGAATCAGGCCGTGAACGTAGATCTCGCCTTCGCCCCGATAACGAACCAGCTGAGGCACTTGAAAATTCATGATCTCGAAACGCGCGGCGGTCAGTACGTCAGGTCGTGATTGAAAGACTTTGCGCGCTCCCAGGCTGTAGACGCGAGCATGGTCCGGCTCCTGGGTCAGATCGCGAATGTCGTAGCTGTGGTCGTCACGACCGTACTCACCATGAATTTCAAACCCGCTGTGCGGGAGAACCCATCGGCCGAAAACGGAAAGCAACTGGTTGTCTGAAATACCTTGCCCCTCAAACCCTTGAGGAAATCGCGGATCGACGAATCGATCGGGCGCGATGTTTTTCTTGATGAACCCCTGAACGAACTTGGTATAGTAGCTCCGTGGAATTCCGGACCTTGGCCATATCGAGTGAAAGAAACGAGTTCCTCCAACTTCGAGACCCGGAAAGCCGCGCGGACTTCCCGCAATCACAAACCCGGTAGCAAATCGCCTTGTGCCCGGCTCCGCTCGGCTAGTGTAGGAGGACGGGCCGGCGACTGCTGAAAATCGTGACTGAGTAAGCTCACCCCAAAAGACCTTGCCGTGTAACGTGCCGATGAAAATGTTCACCGGTTCACTCGTGCCGGCAAAGATGTGAGGGAATCCGCCAGCATTGTTGCCGAGAATTACAGGCAGCTCCTGACCCGGTCCCCAGGCTTGGTTCGCAGTGGAAATACCTGCAGCGACGAAGGGCAGATCAATGCGCAGCGTCGACTGGCCTGGGTCGATTCGCGCGTAGGGCGAATCTCCGAAACGCTGCGGACGATCAACGCCCCCGAACACTGGATCTCCGAAAGCGGCATCGCCGGTTCGACCCGTCGGGATAATCTCGAAAGTTTGATTCTGCGATCGAAACGCCATCGGTGCGACAGTCAACGTGATGGGTTTCCAGTTGATGTAAAATCCCATTTGCACGGCTGACGTCAGACCGCGCCCTGCCCAGATGGCGCCGTCGTTCGTACCGTAAGCGAATGAGCTGTTATACCTGACGGTGGTCGACGGATCGATCACGCCATACCGGATGCCTCCAAAGCTCCGTGCGTCGCTTGTGAATCTCGTCTTCCACGGATGACTGATTGAATCCGCAGGCACAAGGCGGTTCAGCTCTCGCGGCGAGAATGCGCGCGACGACCACGGATACAGCGGAACCTTTCCCGTGGTTTGCAGATAGCGCAGATAAGTTTCAGCCGGAGTGTTGACGAATAACTCCCACCGAAAGCCGCCGGCAGCATCGGACTGCTGCGCGGCGGCACCTGCGGGAGTTGAAACGACCAGAGCAATCGCGCTGGCAATCGCGCGCAAAAAGAGCACTGCCGTCCTATTCATGCACTGCGACAGGATGATAAGTTTCTGATTCCATTGAGTTTGCAGCGTCGACAAACCACGTCCCTGAACTAGTTGCCCGCTCGCGTCACACAATCTAAGACATGGTCACGGGGTGCGCTGTTTGTTCTGGCGCTTGCAGCCCCATGCTTCGTTTCCGCACAAGCGACAGCCGATTCAGCGACCGCGCAATCAAACTCGCTCGATCGTTTCGTCAAACCGTTGACCCTCGTTGGAGGATTGGTCGCGGACAGGATGCGACTCGATCAGCTTCAGGGTCGAGCAGATCTCGAGGGCTACCTGATTCGGTCTGCGTCATCGCTGACGCCGCGACCGAAGAGCTCTCATTGGTATGCGGGTTCGATCATCGCGCCCGAATTCTACGCGGCGAACAACGACGCGCTGCCGTTCTCGATCAACGACGGTCCCGTCTGGGCAGGCGTGGGAACCAGCTCGCGTGTCATCACCGGATTGAATCTCGCGGCCGGTCCTTTCCGATTGATTCTCGCTCCCGAGATTGTTCGTGCGGACAACGACTATTTCCTGGTTCGGGACACGCTTCGTTTTTACGCTCCCCCAGTTCCGAAGGAGAGACAGGGCGGAGGCTTCGTGTTCCCGTGGTACGCGATCGGTCCGTACTCGATCGATCTGCCAACGCGATTCGGGACCAAGCCAATCAGTCGACTCGACGCGGGCCAGTCGACCGCGATGCTCGAGTTTCGGGGAATCGCAACAGGTGTCTCTAACGAGAACCAATGGTGGGGTCCGGGAATTCGGAACGCACTGATTCTCAGCAACAACGCACCGGGCTTTCCGCACGTGTTCATTCGAACGCGAAAACCGTGGCGGACCGCCGCCGGCGACATCGAGGCTCGACTGCTGGTCGGTGGATTGACCGAGTCGCACTACTTCGACACAACTGACACGAACAACCTGCGTTCATTGAGCGGATTCGCATTCTCAGTCCGACCGCGCTTCGAAAAGAATCTGGTTGTCGGCGGCTCGCGTGCTGTGTATGCGACATCGAAGCGATGGGAAAAAATTCCGTGGCGTTTGTTCGATGCGTTTGCTGCGACAGGCAGACCAAACAATGGCGCTCTGTCTGATTCGACTCTGCGGCCGGGTGGTCGCGATCAGATATTCTCGCTGTTCGCTCGCTGGGTTTTCCCGGCTGATGGATTCGAGGCATATACCGAGTGGTCGCGACTCGAGTTCCCGATCTCGGTGAAGGATCTTCTCGTCGCGCCAAATCACACCCAGGGATATACGCTCGGACTGCAGTATGTCCGCCCGGCCATCCGCGCGGCGGGACGACTCCGCGTCCAGGCGGAGCTGACATCGGTGGAGCAGAGTGCGACGTTTCGTGACCGCCCGCAG
>JBDTNA010000248.1:0-5109 GCA_039933985.1 Gemmatimonadales bacterium
ACGGCCAGCTCGTAACTCTTGGCTGGAGCGCCCGTTCTAGTCGTCGGCTTGTAGTGATCCGGATCGGGGTGGAACGGTCTCGACAACACGGGTGTCTGCCCGCTCGTGCAAGTGAGACCGCACCCGGTAAACTCGTCGAAACCGGTCAGCATGCCGGTAGTACCGATCTGGTTTGAGATCCAGACATAGGCGGGGCGACCGCTGAAGACGCCCGTACCACCGCGAATCTGCGTTCTGTGATCTCCCTTCACATCCCAGTTGATGCCAAGCCGCGGCGAGATTGCAACCTTCACATCCGGCAGCTTGCCTGTGTTGTACTTGACCGCATTTCCGTCCTCATCTCTGAACGTGAGCTGGTCGGCGTTTGGATTGGCGATCGCCGTGTTCTTGAAAAATGGCGCGTCGAACCGAACGCCCAGGTTCACCTTCAGGTTTCTGGCTGCACGCCACTCGTCCTGAGCGTAGACGCCATTGTAATACACCTGCAGTGGCTGGATCGGAACATCCTGGCCTGGAAGGTTCGCGTAGCGCACCTGGAATCGCGCAAGGTTTACCGGCGAGACAGTCCGATTGGGGTTTGCGACATAGCCGTTCGCGTCAGTGTAGAAATCCGCGAGCGAATTGTACACGTAGACGCTCTGCGATCCCGAGAAAAAGATGTTCGTAGAGTTGTACTTCTCCACGCTGACGCCAACGGAGAAGTCATGGTTCGTAGTGTACTTCGTGAAGTTGTCCTGAAATTGCAACGTGTTGTAAAGAAGCGTGTTGTTCGGCGTGAATGGCTCGAATCCGAAGCTTGTATAGGTCTGACCACCTTCCATGATGTCTACCAGAGGGAAAACCTGCCCTTTCGGCTCTCTGCTTTCGTTCTGCTTCGTGTATCCGATGCTCATGTTGTTGGCCATGTTGCCAGGCAACGTGGAGTTCCATTCCGCAATGGTCGACCTGATGTTCTCGAGCATTCCGTAGTTCGAATTCGAAAAATTCAGCGAATTTGCATTGGTGCGCCTGTTGCCAAGCGTACCGAGTGAATTGGAATTCGATTCAAGAATGTCTGCGCGCGAATTGAGCTGGTTGTACCGCAGCATGAACTTGTTGTTGGCATTGAGATTGAAATCCAGCTTGCCCAGGAACCGCCGCGCCGGGACTTCATTGTTGTAGCCCTGGTAGGGGCCGGTGTCGTAGCTAAACTTATCCTTGAGGAAAACGCTCAACGCGTCCAGGTCCGACACCTTGACCCGGGTAACGTTACCGGCGACTGCCTGGCCACCGGTATTTGCGAGCCAGGTCGTTCCCGGTGCCGAAAGCGCTTCGTCTTCCAGAGTCGCGAAGAAGAACAGCCTGTTCCTGATGATCGGGCCGCTGATCCATCCGCCAACGTTGTGGAATTTGAAGGAACCGGGATCGAACTTCTGATCGCCAGCCTTGGTCCCGACGAGTCCATCGTTGCGTCGGTTATATCCGAGAGATCCTTTGAATTGGTTTGTTCCGCTTCTGGTAACTGTGTTGATGTTCGCCCCGACGAAGTTGCCTTGACGAACATCGAATGGAGCAATGTTGATCTGCATCTGATCGATCGCGGAAAGCGAGACGGCGACTACATTCGTCCGATCGCCGGGCTGCCCGCCGAGGCCGAACGAGTTGATCGAGGATCCGTCAATGCTGATGTTGTTGAGGCGGCCATCCTGGCCAGCGAGACTGCACCCGCTTGATACCGAGCAGCCGCCGAACTGCGGTGTCAGGCGAACTATTGATTCCAGCTTCCCCGAAACAGTCGGCAAGGTGGCCAGCGCTTCTCTGCTGACGGTAGTCGCAGCACCGGTCCTGGACGAATTGATGATCCGGTCACCAGACGCGGTTACGAGCACTTCGTCAATCTGGACCGCAGCCTGACGAAGTCTGAACTGGAGATCGCTCGTCTGACCGAGTGTCAGAAATACATCCTGCTGTGCCTGGCTCTGAAAACCAATTGACGACACCGAGACTTTGTAGGGACCGCCGATTCTCATGCCTGGAATCGTCGCTCTTCCATCGTCGCGGGTTCTGGCCTGGTAGACCGTGCCGGAAGGTTCATGGATGGCAACGACTCGCACACCTGAGCGCGCACCGCCGACGGGGTCGGTCACGCGAACGCCGAGTGTCGAAGTCGTCACACCCTGCGCCGCGGCAGATCGAGCAGGGAGTAAAGCGGTAAAAGCCGCGAAAGCGGCAACTAACGAACGAGAACGCATCATACGGTGGACTCCTGTTGCGAACGACTAAAGTTAGGATCGTCGTGCGGGGGACTGGCGGGAAGCGTTGTCAAAAGTACGACTGGCCGTCGGTGTTACGGTCGCGATAACGTGCTTGGGACCAACGGTGATTTTTTTATGATTTAAGGTAAAGGTACGCCATTCTCCTTGCAAGCAACATTGAAGTAACACGCAGGCCCTTCCTCGTCGCGAACGATCCTACGCTGTTCGACGCCCCACTGTCATATAGTAGACGGGGATCCCCATCACGATTCCAGCAAAGACCCAAAGCGTCGGCCATCTGCTCGACGAATCGATGACCGCATTCGCGAGAAGCAGAATTGTCGAAACGATGAAAAGAAGCGGAACGATCGGGTATCCGGGAACCCGGAACGACGGATCGTATCCAGGACGCCCGCGCAGCGTGAAAACCGCCGCAACGGCGAGCGCATAAAAAGGCACGATGGCGGTGACAAAAGCGTCGGCGAGCTGCTCGAATGTGCCGGCAAGGACGAAAATCGCCGCCAGTACCGCCACGACCCAGATCGACACGTAAGGAGTCTTGTAGCGGGGATGGACCTTCGCCATTCCGCTGAAGAGGAGCTTGTCGTCCGCCATCGCGAATAGAATCCGCGGGCCGGTGAACATCGAGCCGTTGAGACCCCCGAACGTCGAGATCATCACGACAGTGGCAACGAACGCCACCCCCGCCGGCCCAACAAGCTTGTCGGCCACATCCGCCGCGACGAGCTTCGAATGACGAATTTCTTCGACCGGCAGAACCGCCAGGTACGCGAGATTGGCCAGCAGGTACACGACGATGATGAGACTTGTACCAATGATGAGCGCGCGCGGCAGATTTTTGCGCGGGTTCTCGACCTCTCCGGCTACAAAGCTCAGGTCGGCCCAACCGTCGTAAACCCACAGCACCGAAACCAGAGCAAGCCCGAAGCCCGCTATCGAAAAGCTTCCGGGCGGAACTGCTGGCGTGTAGTAGCCTCCGGTCATTGGCAGTCCAAGCACAAACGCGAGCACTACGATGAAAAGAAGCCCGCCAACCTTCGCGAGCGTCGTGAGATTCTGGACCGTGCCCGCGGTTCGAACACCTATGTAGTTAATGAACGCTGTAATGAGAATCGCCACAGCGGCCACATAGTGCACGTAGGTGGAATACGGGGCGATTCCAGGATCGTGTCCTGTAACTCTTATGAAGTATTCGGCAAACGTCGTCGATGTCGCGCCGAGCGCGGCCGCCCTGATCATCACCAGCTCTGACCAGCCGAAAAGAAACGCCGACAGACGTCCCCATCCTTCGCGGATGAAAACGTAGACGCCGCCGGTCCTCGGGTAGGCACTTGCCACTTCCGCGAGTGTGAGCGCCCCGCACAGCGCGAACAAGCCGCCTACCACCCAGATGCTTAGAAGTGGAAGCGGACCGGGAAGCTTGTTGGCGATTCCAGCAGGCGACCGGAAAATTCCCGATCCGATAGTCGACCCGACAAGAATCGCGACGGCGGTCCACAGTCCGATCCTGCGCGGCAGTCCGTCAGTTGCGTCGGTATTCGGCTCAGTCATCCGCCAACGGTACTGCAAAGGATTCCGACGCGCGAGTAGCTTATGTGCGAGCGCGGACGGACTTATGTCAGCGCGCAGTCATGGAAGTCGAAAATCATCGGAGCTGCACCAACTGAATCACGCCGACAATTTCGCGCATTCCCTCACGGAACCGATCTTCTGGATCGCAGCCGCGCTCTGTGTCGTCGCCGAGGTGGCAATACTTCGCTCCGCGTTCATTCCGCGCAGTCACGCGAGCGACACCGGCCCAATTCCAAATTCACCACGCGGAGCCGAGATGATGTGGGCTGTCATCCCGGCGATCGGCCTGGCGTTTCTGCTCGCTGCCACATGGCGCGCAATCCATTGACGGCACTATGCAGTCGCTAAAACGCCTTTCGCTCGTCGCGGTTGTGCTCGCGTTCACGCAGATCGTCTTCGGCGCGATCGTACGCATCACAGGATCGGGACTCGGCTGTGGCGATCACTGGCCGAAGTGCAATGGCGCGTGGTTTCCGCCCCACGACCGGATCGATCTGATCATCGAGATCACACATCGTTATATCGCGCTTGGGCTTTCCATTGTCATCCTCGCCCTCGTGATCGCGACGTTTCTGCGACGTAGCGAGCCAGCTGTCGGCGGCGCGGGCGGCGTGTTGCGGCCAGCACTGCTTGCAGGTGTGCTTGTCGTGACTGCCGCACTGCTTGGAGCGATAACGGTGAAGATGGCGCTCAATCCGTTCGTGATCGCCGCGCATCTCACCGTCGCGATGTCGCTGCTCGCGACGCTAGTTGTCACGCTTGCCCGAGCGGGAGGTCTTGGCGCGAGCGCCGACATGACCGGCGCAACACCGAGGACGTTTCGGGCGGCGAGGATCGCGGTCGGGCTGGCGATCGTGACGCTCATCATGGGCGCATTAACCGCCAACGTTCCTGATGCAGCTGTTTCATGCGGCGGCTTTCCGTGGTGCCGCAGCATCAACGCGAGCGGAACACCCCTCATCATTCAGATAACTCATCGCGTCATCGCGTTCCTCCTTTTCGGCCATTTATGGGGAATTGCGGCCGCGGTGGGCAAGCGCAACGAACCGAGAATCATCGTAACGACTGCGCGAGTCGCATTCTTGGCGGCCGTTGCACAGGTACTGGTCGCCGCAGCGATGATCGAGATGCACTTCCCTGCCGTGTTTCGCTCGCTGCATCAGGCGCTCGGAACTTCCGTGTGGCTCTCGGTCGTGTCGCTGGCAATCGTGAGCGCGCGCGCATTCCGTGAAGCAGAGACACAGTCAGGCGTGAGAGCGGCAGCGTGACGTCGACGCAGGTG
>JBDTNA010000249.1:0-5102 GCA_039933985.1 Gemmatimonadales bacterium
GCGAAAAAAACTTGGGCTATCGACCGACGCCAGCTATCGCTTCGAGCGCGGCACCGATCGCTCTGCCATTCCGGACCTCGCGAAGTATGCCGCTGAGTTAATCACGCGGGTTGCTGGTGGAACGGTCCAACCGCCGACTGATATCGATACGCCAACACCGTCACCTGCGCCGATCAAGCTCCGCACCAGTCGAGTAGCTCGCCTGCTTGGCGAGGCGATTCCATCGACGGATATCGAGCGGCATCTAGCGAGCGTTGGCTTCCACGTATCAACGGACGGCGCAGATCTTCTCGTCATAGCGCCGAGTTTCCGTTCCGACTTGAGCGGTGAAGTCGAGCTGATCGAAGAGGTCGCACGGTTGCACGGATACGAAGCGTTCCCGTCCGACATCCGTCCTTTCCGGCCAGGAACTGTGCCCGATGCGCCGCTGGAGATCCTTTCGCGTCGCATGCGAGCGGACCTCATCGCGGCGGGGCTCTACGAAGCCCGGCCGATGCCTTTCGTTCGCGAGGGCATCGACGCTCACCGGGTCCGGAATCCGCTTGCCGAAGACGAAGCGTTCCTTCGCACGCGCGTTCTCGATTCGCTTGGAAGTCGCGTCGAATACAATTGGTCGCACATGCAGAAGAACGTGCGCCTGTTCGAGATCGGAACAGTCTTCACCGAAGAAACCGATCCGGAGACGGGAGCTCCAAAAGAGCGCGTCCACGCCGGCGCCATAATCACGGGTGACCGGAGGCCACAGCACTTCACGGAGCCGCATCCGCCACAGCTCGACGACTGGGACGCGAAAGGATTGGCTGAGTCAATTGTCGGGGTTGCCTATGGCGGTGCCCAAGTGGAGCTGGCGCCGTCAGTTGCCGACTCCCTGTGGATCGTTACGGTCAACGGCCACGCGGTCGGCTCGGTCAGTCGAATGACGCTCGATGCTCCGCCATGGGCATCACATGTCTATGGAGTGGAGATCGATCTGGAGCCCGTTTCGGCCAGTGCTGCGACGTCGGCATACAGACCGGTTCCGACAGTGCCCGCGATCGAGGTAGATCTTGCGCTCGTCGTCCCAAATCACGTGACCTCTGCACAGGTCGCTGATTCGATCCGGGCGTCCGCAGGCGAGCTTCTCGAATCACTCTCGATCTTCGACGAATTCCGCGGCCAGGGCATCGCGGAAGGCTCGCGAAGCCTCGGCTGGAGATTGACCTTCCGGCATCCCGAGCGCACACTACGCGACCGGGAGATTCAGGGCCGGACCGCGAAAATTCTCAAGGATCTAGAGGCAGCACTTGGCATCAGACAGCGAACGTCCTGACGCATCGGCGTTCAGCGAGCTTCAGCAGCTCGTGCGACACCTTGGAGATGAGCTTGCGAGCTTCCGCCGCCGCGCGCTTCAGGCAGAGGCGCGAGTGAAGGCAATCGATGCATCCGCCAGCGGCGTCCGCATCAGTCCCGAGCGGGTTGAAAAACTAGAGATGGAAAACGCGGAGCTCAAGAAGCGCCTGGAGACTGCGCGTTCGCGTACGAGGCAGGTGCTCGATCGTGTTCGGTTTCTGCGCCAGCAGCACGAGGTCACCCGATGACCACGAAGAAGAACGTCGTCACGGTTACGATTCTGGGCGGCGAATACACACTTCGAACCGAGACGTCGCCCGAGCGCGCGCGTGCGGTCGCGGCGTATGTGGACGAAGTGATCACCGAGACGATGGAAACGGGCGCGAGAATCGAGAGCCACAAGGCAGCGATTCTGGCGGCGCTTCGAATTGCCGGCGAGTTGTTTGAAGCGCGGGCGGAGGCTGAAGATCTTGCGGCAGATATGCAGTCGCTGAGCGACGAAATCTCACCCTGGCTCCCCCCGGCGAAGCGTAGCAGCTAGTTTATCGCCAGATACGCGACGACTTTTCGGCGCGCTTGGGGCCGCCTGTGGCATTGCCGCGGGCTCTACATAGATCTGTCAAATGACTGAAACGGCTATCCTGGCTGCGGTTGGCTCTGGACTGATTGCTGTAGCCTCCGCGGTTTTTTTCTATTTTGGGCGTGGCGCAGGGACAAAAGCTGAAGTAGCACGGCAGCTTCTGGCCAAGTCGACTGCTGAGGAGACCGCGAAACGCGTTCTCGACGATGCCGCGCGCGAAGCTGAAACGCTGCGCAAGACTTCGGTGCTCAGCGGAAAGGAAGAGCTCATCCGTCTCCGCGAAGACTGGGAGCTCGAAGCGCGCAAGCGACGCGAAGAGATCGAGGCCGAAGAGCGCCGCGTGGCGGAGAAGGATAGTCTTCTCAATCGCAAGTACGACGTCCTCGAGCAGCGCGAGAAGGACGCGACCAGCCGCGTTGCCGACGTCGGCCGCCGCCAGGAAGCTCTGTCCTCACGCGAACAGGAGCTCGATCGCCTGCTTGCCGACGAGCGCCGCCGGCTCGAGCAGCTCGCTGGCCTTTCCGCGCAGGAAGCGAAGGCCGAGCTGGTGCAGCGTCTGGCGGACGAAGCTCAGGCCGATGCTGCGAACCGCATCCGCGACATCCGTGAAACGGCCAAGCGAAACGCTGATCGCGAAGCGAAGAAGATCATTGCACTCGCCATCCAGCGCATCGCCGCGGAGCAGACAGCAGAGACCACAGTATCCGCCGTCGCGCTGCCGAACGATGAGATGAAAGGCCGCATCATCGGCCGCGAAGGCCGGAACATCCGCGCGTTCGAGCTGGCGACGGGAGTGGACGTCATCATCGATGACACTCCTGATACAGTAGTGGTGTCCTGCTTCGATCCGGTCCGGCGCGAAGTTGCGCGTCTCTCGCTCGAGAAGCTCGTCGCGGACGGACGCATTCATCCAGGTCGGATCGAGGAAGTCGTCGCGAAGTCACGCGAGGAAGTGGACGCCGGAATCATCGACACCGGCGAGCGCGCGGCGTACGCGAGCGGCGTGCATGGCCTGCATCAGGAAATCATCAAGCTCATCGGGCGCATGCGCTGGCGTACGAGTTACGGGCAAAACATCCTGAACCATTCGCAGGAAGTCGCGTGGCTCGCCGGCATCATGGCGGCCGAGCTGGGACTCGACGTCGCGATGGCGCGTCGCGGCGCGCTTTTGCATGACATGGGAAAAGTGCTCACGCACGAGCACGAAGGCACGCATGTGCAGCTCGGAGTCGAAGTGGCGACGCGTTACGGCGAGCATCCTCTCGTCATCAACTGTATCGCCGCCCATCACGACGACGTTCCGCACGAGAGCGAGATATCAGTGCTCGTCCAGGCAGCTGATGCGATCTCGGGCTCACGTCCTGGCGCGCGTCGCGAAGCATTCGAGACTTACGTGAAGCGTCTCGAAGGACTCGAGAAGATTGCATCGAGCTATCGCGGTGTCGAAAAGGTCTTTGCAATTCAGGCGGGACGTGAAGTCCGCGTGATCGTGATGCCGGACGATGTCGACGATGCGCGCATGACGACCTTGAGCGAAGAGATCGCGCGCCGTATCGAGGCCGAGCTGCAGTATCCGGGTCAGATCAAGGTCGTGCTCATCCGCGAGACACGCGCGGTGGACTTTGCCCGCTGAGATCATCGATGGTGTGGCGATCGCCCGCGCCGTTCGCGCAGAAGTAGCGGAGAAAGCGCGCGAGCTGACGGATCGCGGAATACAGCCTGGTCTCGCGGTCGTGATCGTGGGCGAAGATCCGGCGAGCAAAGTGTACGTGAGGTCGAAAGGGAAAGCGTCAGAGGAAGCGGGAATGCACAGTGTGCAGATCACACTTTCCGCTTCGACTTCGCAGGACGAGCTGCTCGCCGTAGTCAACAAGCTGAATGCAGATCCGTTGATTCACGGAATTCTCGTTCAGATGCCGCTGCCGAAACCCCTCGACGCCGATGCAGTGATTCGCGCGATCGATCCGCGCAAGGACGTTGACGGATTCCACCCCGTGAATGTCGGCAAGCTGTTGATCGGGGAGCGCGATGGTTTCGTTCCATGCACGCCCGCCGGAATTCTGGAGATGCTGAAGCGCTCGGGAGTGACGGTCAGCGGGGCCGAGTGCGTGATTGTGGGTCGCAGTAACATCGTGGGAAAACCGATGGCTGCACTGCTCATCCAGGACAATGACGCAGCAAATGCAACGGTGACCGTGTGTCATCGTCACACACGGGATCTCGGCGCTCATACGCGCGCGGCTGACATCCTCATAGTAGCCGCCGGCCGTGCGCATCTCGTCACAGGCGAAATGATCAAGCCCGGCGCTGTCGTAATCGATGTCGGAATGAATCGCGTCCCCGATCCGACGACGAAGAGTGGATATCGTCTCGTCGGTGACGTTGATTTCGCAACCGCGAGTGAAGTCGCGTCGAAGATCACACCTGTGCCCGGCGGTGTCGGACCGATGACGATTGCGATGCTGCTGTCGAACACCGTGAGAGCGGCCGCGACGTTCGCGTCATGAGCCACACCGGCGGCGGCCGATTCGAGGGCGGGGTTCAACCCTACGCGCCGGTCTCACCGGATGCCCCCGGATGTTCACGCGAGACCGCGATCACGATCACCGAGCTCAACGAAGCGACGCGCGCAATAGTCGAAAGCTCGTTTGGAAAATTCTGGATCAAGGGCGAAGTCGGCGACTTCAAGACGAACAAAAACGGACACTGGTATTTCAGTCTTCGTGATCGCACCGCGCAGATGGCGTGCGTGATCTGGGCGAAGGATCAGCGTGGGATTCCCGCGCCGCCCGACGACGGAATGCAGGTGCTCGTGCACGCGCAGCTGACGCTTTATCCGGCGAACGGACGCCTTCAGCTTCGAATCACGGCAATGGAGGCGGCAGGGGAAGGGCTCTGGCGGAAGGCGATGCAGCAGACCGTCGATCGTCTCACCGCCGACGGGCTTTTAGCGCCTGAAAGAAAACGCCCGCTTCCACGATACCCCCGCGTGATCGCGATCGTGACGAGCATGACTGGCGCTGCATTGCGCGACATCATTTCAGTTGCAAGCCGCCGTCGCCCTGGCCTTCGCATTGTCGTGTCGGGAACTTCAGTTCAGGGCGACGATGCTCCGGCCGAGATTGTCGCAGCGATTCGACGAGTGATGGTGTGGGGCAGGGCGGACGTTCTCATTGTTGGACGTGGTGGCGGT
>JBDTNA010000250.1:0-5095 GCA_039933985.1 Gemmatimonadales bacterium
CGCGCTGCATCGCGCGCCGCCACAGAATACCGAGGAAGAATCCGCCGAGCAGTGCGCCGTATGTGAATGATGCAATGGAGAGCGCGACCACAACGACGGGAGTGCCTTGCTCTCTGTAAAGCAGAGCGCCGAACGTAAGCGCCACACCCCACGCCAGCGCACTCAGCTTTCCAAACCTCAGCGTCGCCGGGTCGTTTGGATCGCGCTTGCTGAGCGGCAGATAAATGTCGTGAGTCGTAGCTGCTGCGAGTGAGTTGATCGCGCCCGAGTGCGTGCTCATCGTAGCCGCGACAATCGCCGCGAGAATCAAGCCGATCAGTCCGGGCGGCATGTACTCGAGAATGAACGTCGGGAAAATCGCGTCCGGGGCAAGAAACGTCTTCCCGCCATAGAGCACGAACAGTCCGATACCAACGAACAGGAAGAGCGTGAACTGCACGAACACGACGAAGCCGCTGCCTATGATCGCCTTCTGCGCATCACGCAGACTTCTCGCCGTAAGGAGCCGCTGCACGATAAGCTGATCCGCGCCATGCGATGCCATCGCCAGGAATGATCCGCCAAGCAGCCCGGCGAACACCGTGTGCGGTTTGTCAAACCCGGTGTACAGGTCGATCACCTTCAATTTTCCGGCGCCCGAAGCAACGTCGACGATGTGTCCCCATCCTCCGGGAACACTCTTTCCGATCAACAGGATCGCAGAGATTCCGCCGAGCACATAGACACTCGCTTGGAGAAGCTCGGTCCACACGACGGCCTTCATTCCGCCCTTGTAAGTGTAAACAACGGTGAGCAAGCCAAGAATCAGGATCGCCAGTGGTTTGACGTATGTGCTCGGTACTGTGCCTTCGAGAATCAGCGCGACGGGTATCGCTGTTGCGAATACGCGAACAGAATCCGCGACTCCGCGCGTGATCATGAACACGATCGACGTGAATCGTCTCGTCGCGAGTCCGAATCGTTTCTCGAGCAGCGCATACGCTGTGACGAGCTCGCCCTTGTAATACCGGGGCAGGAGAACGAACGCGACAACAATCCGCCCCAGGATGTATCCGGCGACGACCTCCAGAAATCCGAGATTGCCGACGTACGCTAGACCGGGGATACTGATGAACGTCAGCGCGCTCGTCTCGCTCGCGACGATCGAAAACATCACCGCCCACCACGGAATCGATCGCTCGGCGATGAAATAATCGCTCGCGTTCTTCTGCTTTCGGCCTATCCAGAGTCCGAGTGCTGTTGTCCCCGACAGGTAGGCGATGAGGACAAAAAAATCGAGGGCGGTGAAATGTCTCATTCCACCACCCTCGATGAAGGTGCGACGGGGTTCAGCAAACTAGGCGGTGAAAGAGCTACCGCAGCCGCAGCCACCCGTGGCGTTCGGGTTCTTGAACGTGAAGCCGGACCCTTGCATTGACGTGACATAGTCGATCGTGACTCCGGAGATGTACTGAGCCGAGAACGGGTCGACGAAAACCTTGAATCCGTCGTTGTCGAGAACGAAGTCGTCTTCCGCGCTTCGGTCCTCGATTACGAGACTGTATTTGAAGCCGCTGCAACCACCGGGCTGGACGCTGACGCGAAGTCCGCCTTCCTCGCTGGTGACGCCTTCGGTTACCATGAACTTCTTGACCTCGACGGCCGCGCCTGGCGTTACCGTGAGCTCGATATCTGATGTTGTCGAAGTTGACATTTTCCTGTTGCCTCCAGTGACTTCTCTAAGTTACGAAGACGCCCTCACCTATGGTAGTGCGGCCGCATCGATCGCGTCCTGCGTGTCCTTCGCCTGCTGGCGGGAGAGCGCCGACCGATCGTCCCCGATCTGTCCCATTTCCCGGAACGACCGGGAGATCCACCAAAGTGCCACGGCAGCGACAGCGAGCATGATAAGGCCTCGCATCGTCTCGCCAAAAATCAACTTACCGATCCCGAACAAGCTTGAGTACACTGCAACGATGCCGGCGATCCAGTTCGTCCACGGCAGATAGCCACCCTCGATGCCTTCAGCTCCGAAGCCGGCCTGCTCGGCGATGCGCCGCCATCCTTTACCTCCAGGACGCACGCGCTGGTAGAAGGCCACGAGAACGTTGTCAGGCTCAGGACTCGTCATGAACGTCACCGACACCCATATGATCGTGCTGAAGAAAACGGTGACAAGCATGATCGCCGCATCGGCGTTCGGGTCGCCCTTGGCGAAGCGCTGAGGAATCACCTGGAACGCGATCGACGAGATCACGAACGATGCGATCATCGCGCTGATCTCCGACCATGCGTTGATGCGCCACCAGTACCAGCGAAGAATCAGAACGAGTCCCGTCCCTGCGCCGAGCGCGAGAAGGAATTTCCACGCCTGCTCGACGGACGAGAGCTGCGACGTGACGCCGATCGACGCGATGAAGAGCGCAACGGTCGCGATTCGACCGACGTTCACGTAATGCTTGTCGGTCGCGGTCTTGTTCCAGAATCTCTTGTAGAAATCGTTGACGAGATACGACGCGCCCCAGTTGAGATGCGTTCCAACCGTAGACATGTACGCGGCCGCGAATCCTGCCATCATCACGCCCTTCCACGGCGTCGGTAGATAGTCGACGAACGCCTTCACGTATCCCGACTCCTTGTCGACGAGATTGGGATAGAGAATGACCGTTGCCAGACCCGTCACGATCCACGGCCACGGACGCAGCGCGTAGTGCGCGACCTGGAAGAACAGCGTCGCGAGAACACCATCGCGCTCGGTCCGAGCGGAAAAAATTCGCTGCGCGACATATCCGCCACCGCCCGGCTCAGCTCCAGGATACCATGCGGCCCACCATTGAACCGAGAGGAATACGCCGAGAGCCATCAGCGGCATCCATGGGTAAGCATGGAATCCGGCATCGGTGAACGAGACCGGCAGCACCGAGAGAGCTGCGTCGCCAGAACCAAAATGCTCGGCGAGCTTCACTTTCATCACGGCGATGCCGCCGACGGCTTTCACCGAGTAGATCGCGAGAATGATGACGGCCGTCATCTTGATCACGAACTGAATGAGGTCGGTCCAGAGAACAGCCCACAATCCGGCTGCGACTGAATAGATCACGGTGATGACGAAGCAGATTCCGACTGCCCAATACGGAGAGATTCCAAGGGAGATCGTCAGAATCTTGATCATCGCGCGAGTCACCCATCCGAGGATGATCAGGTTGATCGGGATAGCGAGGTAGAGCGCGCGGAATCCGCGGAGAAAGCTTGCCTGCTTACCGCTGTAGCGGATCTCGGCGAATTCAACGTCGGTCATGACGTTCGCGCGACGCCAGAGTCGGGCGAAGAAGAACACCGTGAGCATTCCGCTCATCACCATGTTCCACCAAAGCCAGTTTCCAGCAACGCCGTGGGCCGCGACGAGGCCCGTCACGACCAATGGCGTGTCCGCCGCGAAAGTTGTCGCGACCATCGACGCACCGGCGAGCCACCAGGGCACGTTCCGGCCTGAGAGGAAATACTCGTTCAGGCTTTCGCCGCCTTTCTTGGTGAAAAGGAGGCCGACTACCGTCGACATCAGGAAGTAGGCCGCTACGATCGCCCAGTCAATCGCGGAGAGTGTCATGAGGGTAGAGTTGGGATGGCGTGTTTTCTGTGTGCACGCCCGTATTCCGAATATTCGAAGCTCACGATCACTTCGAGCAGAACAGAAGGGCGGCGGGTATCATTATGCGAGTGCTCACGATCGACAACTATACGAGAATGATTGCAATGGCGCGATATACCCTTCCGCTGGTTGGGCTGACCCTGGCTGCGACAGGCTGTGTGGTAACCAGTGGACAACTCGATCCCACGAACGAGCTCGCAGCGTCTCAAGTGCGACCCGGGATCACCGTTCTGCTGAATGACAGCATGGAGCTGATTCGCGGAAAGCGCATCGGTTTGCTGACGAATCAGACCGGGATCAATGAGAAGGGCGAGTCGGACATCGACCTCCTTCGCGGAGCGAAGGCGAAGAAGGCAAATGTGAATCTGACGGTTCTCTTTTCGCCCGAGCACGGCATCCGCGGGACGGAGGATCGCGAGCAGCTCGCGAATTCCGTCGACTCGAAATCCGGACTGCCGATCATCTCGCTCTATACCGCCGGGACTACCGCTCCACCGGATTCCGAGATGCAGAAGATCGACGCGCTCGTGTTCGATCTTCAGGACATCGGTACGCGGACGTGGACGTACGTCGGCGCGATGATCTACTCGATGCGCGCCGCGGCGCGAACTGGGAAGATGATCATCGTTCTCGATCGACCGAACCCGCTCAGCGCGTTTTTCGTCGAGGGGCCGATGCTGGACAGCACGCTGGCGAATCCGAACGATCCGACGCCTCAAAGGGCGGGTCAGGCTTACGCGCTCTACTCGATGCCACTGCGCCACGGCATGACGATCGGCGAGATGGCTCTCTTCTACAATGAAGTGTTGAACATCAAGTCGAACCTCAAGGTCGTGGCGATGCGTGATTACAATCGCGAGCTATGGTTCGACCGCACGGGACTTCCATGGGTGAAGCCGTCGCCGAACATGCCGACGCTTCAGAGCGCAATGCTGTATCCAGGCATCGTCGCGTTCGAGGGATCGAATCTCTCGGTTGGACGCGGAACGCCCTCGGCGTTCCAGCTCATCGGCGCGCCGTGGCTCAAGGCGGACGCGACGATCGCACTGCTCAAGAGCCGCGATCTAAGAGGTGTGCGTTTCCTTTCGGAGGAATTCGTTCCGCTGAATCCTACCGATGGCAAATACTCCGGGCAGAAGGTGCACGGCATCCGGATGCTTGTGACGAATCGCAACTCGATGCAGCCGTCGCGCATCGGCGCGTCGCTCTTGTGGGCGATCAACAAGACTTCCGGTGCTGATCTGAAGCTCAATGACCGCACTTTTGATCTGCGGTTCGGGTCGCCGCGACTTCGGGAGGCCTTGATGCGCGGCGACGATCCGGACGCGGTAATCGATAGCGAGCTGCGGCCAGCGTTTGACTTCCGGGAACGAACGCGGCGGTATCTGCTGTATCAGTAAACTGAAGAAGGTCAAAGGAAGCAGATCAAAAGCGGGCAGGGAGTTTGGGAGATAGGGAGACAGGGAG
>JBDTNA010000251.1:0-5083 GCA_039933985.1 Gemmatimonadales bacterium
TTTGCGCGTAGCTGCGGGACGTCCTTGATGTGGAAGAGCCAGTAGCGGTCGCCAAAACGCTTGAGGTATTCAATCGGATCGCGGCCCGCCATTGCAAGGTTCCCGGTGTCGAGCTGAAGTCGCACAAAATTCGGATCGGTTCGCGCTTCGAGCGCGTCGTACGCGCCCGGCACATCGAAGTCGGCGGCATGGTTATGGAATCCGATCCACACGTTGCTCTTGCGTGAGATGCGTCCGGCTTCGTTAAGCTTGTCGGCCCAGCGTTGGTAGTCGGAGACCGTTCGCGTTCCTTCGATTGGAAGACTTGCGACGACGATATACTGATGGCCGAGCGCGGCGGCCTCATCGAGTTGTCGGGGAAGATCGTCAAGTGCGGTGCCGCTCACATGCGTTGAAGGCGCGCGAAGTCCGTTGCGGTCGAGAATTGTTCGCAACCTTGCGGGAAGCATCCCAAAGTTGTTCATCGAGCCAAGAAGCTCGACGTCCTTATATCCCGCCTGGGCGATGTTGGCGATGGTGCCTTCGAGATCGCGCTTGGCATCATCGCGAAGACTGTAGAGCTGTATGCCGACGCGACTCAACTGGCGCGTGCCTGTCACGTGAGCGGTGGCGCAGCCAAGTTGTGAGGCGGCGGCGGCTGAGCCGAGTGCGGTGATGAATTCGCGGCGATCCATGCTGTCTTCCTCAGGGAGCTGGTCTCTTCGTCAATTTCTCTAAACTGATTATTACCACGGATTACAGGGATTCGCACGGAGGGAACACGGAAACAACAATCTTTTTTCTCTTCCCAATTGCGAGTTTTTTCCGTGTTCAATCCGTGCGTTCCGTGTAATCCGTGGTGAGGTCTTCGATTCTAAGGCTTCCATGTAAATGTCGCGACCGCCCCACCGGGTAGGTTCGAAATGAACGTCCTCCCGTTTGCCGTAACCTGGAACCGATTCGTCGCCGTTCCGGTGTTGAGTACGATCAGCGCGATGGATCCCCGATTCGGATTACGGAACGCTACCGTCTCGAACCCACTCGGCGCCGACGACGCGATTCGGACTGCTCCTGGCCGCGCGAAGCGGCTCGCGTGCGCCAGCGCGTAGTACTCGGGATTGCGCGTGATCGCACCAGTTTTCGAATTGATCGTCACAACTCCTCGGCAGTTACCGCATCCACCGAGGTGAGGACCGAAGTTCTCGTCGAGTGCGAGGTTCCACAGTGCAACGCCTTTTGCCCACCCGCGCGCGTTGCCGATTACGAGCGTCGCGACATTCCACTTGAGATTGTCGGGCCACTTCGGTGCCCACTCGCCACCCGAGCATTCAGTGAAGTAAGTGTCCTTGCCCGGATACTTGTCGTGCACTGCAGTTTGCGCGGAGATGTCGCCGCCGTAGCAGTGCCACGCGATTGCGGAGACGTAGCGCCTCGCGACTGAATCGTCGAGGACGGCCAATGGTGATGCGGGCTCGTCCCAGTTGTGATCCCAATCCCAGATCTGCGCGCGAATTCCGCGCAGGGCGAAGAGCGGGCCCATGCTCTTGCCGATGATCGTCGCGCGCTGTGCTGGCGACAGGCGCATGCCCGGATAATTGTCGGGCTCGAAATGTGGCTCGTTCTGAAGCGTGATTGCGAAGATGGGGAGTCCTTCCGATTGATATGCGTCGATCCATCGGCGGAAATATTCTGCGAACGCGCCATGGAACTGCGGCAGCAGCGTGCCCTTGATGAGACTTCCCGATGACTTCATCCAGCCAGGTGCGCTCCACGGACTGCCAACAAGCTTGAGCTGAGGATTGATCGCGATCGCGCGCTTGAGAGCAGGAATTTTTTCTGCTCGATCGATGTCGATCGAAAAATGGGCGAGTGTAGAATCGGTTTCGCCCGGCGGACGATCGTCGTAGCTGTAGTGGGACCGCGAAAAGTCGGAAGCCCCCATCGGGATTCGAAGAAAGCTCAACCCGATTCCGGGATCACGTCCGAAGAGCTCCTGAAGCAAAGCTTCGCGTTGCGTCGGATTGAGTTTGGTCTGGATGAGATACGCGGCCGCATCGCTCATCGCGGCGCCCCATCCGACAACGGATTGAAATTCCTTCCGGTCGTCGACTTCGATCGCCGGTACGTTCGGATCGGCGGCATTTCCTTCGAAGTGGATCTCTGGCGCGCGAGCGAGCAATCGGGACTGATCGCCCGTCGTAATCCATGCCGACACGATGGGCGAAGTTGCGGGCGCCGGTGAATTGTTGCCGGCGGAAACGCAGCCGGCGAGGAACGCGGCAGTGATTGAGAGGGTCGGCCTCGAGTAAGCTTGCATCGGGAATACGCTAGCACTAACTGTCTGACGACGCACGCGGCTGCCGCCAGGGTCGTTGGAATTTGATTCATCTAATCAAAATTCAACCGCTCTGACCCTTTGAAACTTTCAAACGCTCTGACCCTTTGATCGGGTGAAACCTCCGGCCTTGCGTCCCGTATTGATTATCGATAAGATAACTCTCGATAATCGATATACCCGTCATCGATAATCAGGAGCAGTTGGATGACCCTATACTATAGAGAAGGGCCCGCCATGACCGAGTCATACCCCGGCACCCTGAGCCTCACCAAGAGAGTCCTCAGGCTCCTGATCAAACTGAATTTTCTGGCAGGATTTCTGATCCTGGCGCTGCTGGTTGCCAGCCTCCTGGCCGAGTCCTGGGTGATACGTGCGCTTGGCGCAGAGCACCCCGGCGACCAGACGACGTTCATCATGGGAATTCGCGTGATCATGATCATCGGCATCTGCGCTGTTCCATTCGTGCTTCTCGTTTTGAACAGGCTTCTCGAAATAGTCGAGACAGTCAGCGTCGGAGATCCCTTCGTCGTCGAGAACGCGGATCGGCTGCAGACAATCGCGTGGGCGATGCTCGGGCTGCAGGCGATGCATCTGGTCGTCGGAGCTGTCGTCGCCTTCGTATCGTCGGAAGCCCATCCCCTCGATATCGGCTGGGAGTTCTCGGTTACGCCGTGGCTGGTCGTGCTGCTCTGCTTCGTGCTGGCGCGAGTGTTCGAGCAGGGCGCGCGCATGCGCGAGGATCTCCAGGGGACGGTCTGACCATGGCGATCATCGTCAAGCTGGATGACATGCTTTACGCGCGTCGCATGACTCTCACCGACTTGTCCGAAAAGATCGGGCTGACGCTCGCGAACTTGTCGATCCTGAAAACAGGCAAGGCGCGAGCGATTCGATTCTCCACACTCGAGGCAATTTGCGACGCGCTCGAGTGCCAGCCGGGCGATCTGCTGGAATTCTCGTCAGAATCGAAGTCCGACGATCCTCCTCACGCGGCGAACGGTTTGTAAACCTTGCGAGTTGAATCGGGGCAAGTCACGTCAGGATAAAAATTCGCGAACACGCCGTTCGGATTTCCGCGCGAGACCCACTCGCCTGGTCCGATCGATGAATTGATGGTGTAGCTGGTCGATTCGACATGCCCGAAAATAGCGTCGATGCAATAGAATATGGCAATCACGCCCTGAGATACGCCGACTTGGCACTGCATCCGAAATCCTGTCTTCTTCGCACACTCGCGACAGTTGGCGCCGCGATTGTGGTGATCGTCGTGGTTCTCATCGCGTCCACTGGCTGGCTCGATGCACTCGGTGATGAACCCAAAGGCGAACGCCTCGCGCGAATTCAACGATCGCCCAACTACCGCGACGGCGCATTCAGAAATCCCGTGGAAGACAGTCGCCTCGCAAAGCCGAGCAACCGCGGAATGCTTCGACGTTGGCTCGGAGGACACGAACAGCGAGTGCCGCCCGGGCCGATGCCCATCGTGAAGTTGACCAAAGCGGATTTCGCCAAGCCACCCGCATCCGGACTTCGCGCCACGTGGCTCGGTCACTCGACTGTGCTTGTCGAGATCGATGGAGCGCGCATTCTTTTCGATCCGGTATGGGCCAGCCGCGTATCACCGTCTTCACTGATTGGCCCGAAGCGTTTCTTTCCGCCACCGCTCGCGCTCGAGGACCTTCCGCCGATCGATGCGATCGTCGCATCACACGATCACTACGATCATCTCGATCGCGGGGTTGTGCGCGCATTGTCCCGCGATCCCAATCAGTCGAAGGCGCGTTTCATCGTTCCGCTCGGCGTCGGCGCACATCTGGAGAAGTGGGGAGTCGCACCGAATCGAATCACCGAGCTCGACTGGTCGGAATCCACGACGCTCGGCACGCTCACGCTTACCGCGACGCCCGCGCGTCACTTCTCCGGCCGCGGCTTGAACGATCGCAACCACACGCTGTGGGCGTCGTGGTCAGTGGTCGGCCCAGCGCACCGCGTGTTTCACAGCGGTGATACGGGACAGTTCGCTGGATTCGCCGACATCGGGATTCGATATGGGCCGTTCGACCTGACGCTCATCAAGATCGGCGCGTACGATCCGATGTGGCCGGACATCCATCTCAATCCGGAGCAGGCAATCGACGCGAACACAAAAGTTCGCGGAAAGATGCTGCTCCCGATTCACTGGGGAACATTCAATCTCGCGTTTCACTCGTGGGATGAGCCGGCGGAGCGCCTGGTTGCGGCCGCGTTAACGAACGGCACACAGATTGTCATACCGAGGCCCGGCGAATCCATCGAGCCCGCAACGCCGAAGCCGGTGCAACCGTGGTGGCGGACCGTGCGAGCCAGGTAGTATCTAGCGAGCTGGAAACTCGTAGTGCAGCTCCGCGAACCCGGTGCCGATCGCGTTCACCGATACGAGGCGAAGGGGTGGACTCGTTACGTTGCGCGGAAACAGCGGTTTCCCCGCGCCGAGTGTGACTGAGCCGACCTGGACGAACATTTCGTCGAGCAGACCAGCATCGTAGAACTGTCCGGCAAGATCTCCTCCGCCAACAATCCACACATTCCTACCCGCGGCCGCTTCGACCATAGCTTCGTGAACCGGCCGAACATCACCGCTTACAAATCGAACGTCAGCGGCGGGAACCGATGGAAGTGTGCGGGAGGTGAAGACCCAGACAGGTTGTTCGTAAGGCCATGGCTCGGGACGGTCTGCGTCACGACCAATGTGATGACGCAGAATCCACTCGTATGTCGACGACCCCA
>JBDTNA010000252.1:0-5047 GCA_039933985.1 Gemmatimonadales bacterium
CCAGTCAGCCGGATTGTCGTAGTCGCGATTCGTTTTCTCCTCGCGGATGTGGCTGACGTCAGGTGAGTTTCTGAAATAACCCCACCTGCATGAAGCAAGCTTGTCGGCGCTGCCGCCGAGTGCCGCGATCTGTGATTCGATGTGCGAGGGGTTGAGCAGGTCGTCGGCGTCGAGGAACTTGATGTAGCTGCCAGTGGCATCCGCCGCACCGCGATTGAGTGCTGCGCTCTGGCCTTTGTTCTCCTGCCGCAACAGGCGGACTCTCCTGTCGCCGATGCCGTTGACAACTTCAGCCGTCCTGTCGGTCGAGCCATCGTCAACGACGATCACTTCAAGATTGTCGTGACTTTGCGCCAGTGCAGAGGCAACGCTCGCCGCGATATGAGCCGAAGCGTTGAACGCCGGAACTATTATCGAGACAAGCGTGCTCACCGAGTGCCTGTCGTTTCAGCACTCGAGAAAACCATCACGTTTTTCCAATACCAGTCGGCGATCCCGGCGGTCTTCCAGTCTTCGCGCCAGCGTCTCGTGAGGCTTTCGTCGTACGAATAGCCGCGCTTTAGGAATCGCTCGATCCAGTATTCGTTCGGCTGCTCGTTTACGTGATCCGTGCCGCCCTGTCCGGGCGTAGCGGCGGTAAAAACTACCGTTCGTCCGGCGCTCGCAAGAGTATCAACGAGCCGATCGGCGTACTTTGCCGGAAGATGCTCAGCTACCTCGGTGCAGCACGCAACATCGAAGCTACCGATGGATGGGTCGAACGTGTCGAACCGAACGTCGAACGGCCGCGCGTCAACATTTCTTCCACGCGCGACATCACGCGCAGCGTCAGCGTACTCGAGGCCGATTGTCTCCACGCCTCGCGCCGCAAGCGCCGCGAGCAAAGCTCCGCTTCCACATCCGATGTCGACAACGCGTCGCGGCCTGAGATCGTCGCATATGGATTGCGAAATGACCTGCGACGCCGCGACGGCCGGCTGCTCGACATCACTTTGGAAGTATCCGGCGTGATAGACACCCTGCTTGTGCTCGCGAAAAAGATCGGCCACCGGCTGGGTGATCATGCGAAGCTGTTCGTTCCGGCGAAGACCTTCCGGCAACAGTCTCCACGTGTCTCTCAAAAATTCATAGCTGCTCATTCTTTCACTGATATGATCTGAGTCCTTTGGCGATATCTCGCCAGCCGAGTCCCGCGCTTCGCCACATGCGAAGACCGGTCAACGGGCGTCCGCTGCCTAGCGACAGCGCGAGAAGCCGGCGGGCGTGATGCTGCCGCGCGCGCTCTGTTGCCATCCGGGTTTCCTGTTCAGTCATCGGATTCTCGCTTGTGGCAAGAGTCTTCACGGTCAGCGCAAATCCGTTCTCCAGGTAACGCCGCGAAGCATGGTCTTTGGAGAATTCCTGGTTTTCGTGACGGCGCCACCAGACGAGGCCGGGCGGAAGAAGAACGATAGGCCATCTCGCACTCATGCGAAACCACATATCGGTATCACTCAACACACCCCAGGCGCCGAATCCACCTGCCTCGAAAAACTCCGCGCGACGGATGATCGCCCCTGACGGGCCGCATCCCATGCACCCGTCTCCCAGGAACTGCTTTCGCCATGCTTCGGCCGGCGACAGCTCCCACGGATAAGGCTCTGCCTCTTCAGGGCGGCTGTGGCTGAGCGCGAGCACTGCGTTCGGTTTTGCGCTCATCGCCTGAACCATGACGTCCAATCCGTGTGGATAGATCAGATCGTCAGAATCCAGATACTTGATGTACGTGCCGCGCGCGAGCTCGGCCGCGCGCATGCGGTTGGGATAGTCGCCGAGATTCTTTTCGTTGCGGAAAGCGCGGACTCGAGAATCGGTGCGCGCGAAACGCTCGGCGATCTCGACAGACCTGTCTGTCGAACCGTCGTCGACAACAACTACCTCGAAGTCCTGAAAGCTCGACGAGAGAATGCTCGAGAGACACGCGTCGAGATATTGCTCGCGATTGTAGACCGTCACCAAAACCGAAACCATCGGTGTGTCGCTCAAGTGATCGTCGGTGGCGCGGGGTTGACTGCCATCGTGGAGTATGTAGACGAGCCAGTGGTGAGGAAGTCCGCGAGCAGCCGGCGATCCGAGAATCGGTTCCAATAGAAAGTTGCCCGGTCGGAGATCGAAAGCATGTCGCGCCCTGATGCGTAGGTCGAGAGCTTTTTCGCATCCCGCGCGGACAGCAGCCCACGAGCCTGCGCGTCGCGAATCAGCGCGCGCGCGGCCGAGATGTTGCCCGCGTCGAGGGAAGGGAGGATGCAGGCTCGAAACAACGCCCGCCGGAGCGCATCGACTCTCGTAGTTCCAGTCAGCTGGTGCTTCACAATCTCATCGTACATCCAGCCGATCATTCGCGCCGCGCTCCGAATTCCTTGTTCAGTCGCGAGCATGCTTCCGTATCGTGGTCCCGAGTGAGCGCGGTAAATGGAATCAGGCCGGCCATTGAAATCCATCCATACCGGACGCAGTCCGTACACGAGACACTCGAAGTGAAATGCAACGTCATCCCAGTCGAACTCCGGTCTCCATCTGACGCTCGATGATCTCAGCGATTCGGTTCGGATCATCACGCCGCCATTGACCCAGGGGACATCGATCGGATGTGTCAGCTCCAGAAACCTGTCGATATCGGGAACTCCGGACTTCGGCACATTCACCCAGACGTCGGGAGTGCCATCATCAGTCCTGATCGACTGCCACCCAACGACGATTTCGGTGCCCGGATTTGACGAAAGCACTTTGTAGCGGTTCTCGAGCGCGGAAGACTCGAGCAGGTCGTCCGAATCAAGGAAGACTATCGCAGTCGCATTGCACGCATCAAGCCCGATGTTGCGGCTGACCTGGCATCCTGGCGCGAATTCGTCCGGCTTCGCAATGAATACAAATCGCGAATCAGCGTCGCTCAGGCTCGCGAGGTACTGGCGGGTCGGCTCGTCCGATCTGTCGTCCACCATGATGAACCGTGCGCTTCGCATCGTCTGATTCTGGAGTGATGCGACAGTTTCTTTAAGCAGGTCCAGCCGGTTGAACGTCGGCACGACGACAGCGACATCGGAAGAAGTGCTGGCGCTCACCCGGTGCGTGATGCGAATCGCTGAAGTGAGCCGCGCACCCGATCGGTGAATGACGGCTTGCCCCACTGATATTGCTGCCGGCGGTAGAAATCCTTTGTGGCTTCTGCATAGCCGGGAGTTTCGGCGGAGCCGACCGCGCCGTCATCGATGTTCACTCTTCCGCGCGCGATCGCCTGGCTGGCGAAGACATGCGCCATAGGTCCGGGCTTGCAGTTGGTTCCATCGTCGCCGAAGCCGACATTGCGAACGAGGCTTCGCGATGGGTAAAGTGTCAAGCCTCCGCGGAGAAAGACCGATGCATACCACCTTACGGCCCAGGTCACGAGCGTTCCCGACGCATTTCGATCGAGTGCGTCCAGGCTTCCGTATGTGTCGTCGAAGTTGAAAGCCGAAGCGTCCTTTTCCCTGACTTCAGTGGCGAGCGCGCCCACGTCGTCCCTGTAATGACGCCACGCGCGGCGCCATGTCGCCCAGCCCCAGCTGCCCGGTGCCCTCAGCAGTCCGACAGGCGGAAGCTGTTGGTTGTGGGGAACCATATACCCTGAGACCTGGACGATGTCGTCCCTGTCCTTGAAGGCCTCGAGCGCGCCGTTCATGTAAGTCAGGAACGAAGGGGCGAGGATAAGGTCGTCCTCGATCACGATCACACGTTCGTGCGTCTCGAGAAGCCTGCTGACCGACGACACTATCGACGCCTTGAGCCCGACGTTCCGTCTGGCTTCGACGAGGGTCGCGCCTTTTGCATGACACCATCCCCTCAACCAGGCTCTGACGTTGGCGACGGCCAGGGCCTCGTCGGGCCTTTCGGGACGCGCGGCATCCGAATACACGATCACTTCCTTGCCTGAGAAGCTTTCGCATTTCTCGAGAGAGCGGAGCGTTTTCTGGAGAAGGTCGAGCCGGCGAAATGCGAACACCGCTATTGGCGCACGACTGGGACGTACTCTTACCGCGGTGTCGTCGTTCAGAGGCACTCCCGCGGCGATGGCGTCGTCGGTGACGGCGGCCGTGCCCGCGGCTGGTGTGCCGACGGTCGTGAGTGCCGCAAGGAGTCCGGCTCTTGCAGCGGCTATCGTGTCGCCGTCGCTTCCGACGAGCAGTGACAGCCCCCGGGAGGCGTAATCAATGATCATCTCGTCGACGCTGCCGACAGAATTCTGAAGTAGAAAGAGCTGCGTCGCAAAACATCCAACCGCTGCAATCCACGCACCAATTTCGCTTTTCGTCAGCGAGTAGTGGACGCGCTTCAGTGGCTTCCCCGAGCTGTCAACCGGGTCTGCACAATTTGCAGCGTACGGAAGATCGGGATAGAAGAGGATCGTTTTCGGAGTCAAGCTCTGCGCCGCCCGCCTCACGATCACGTGATCGACGTGTGAATTGGCGGCGAAGGGCACGAGGATCGTATCGTCCGGCAGCAGATGCGCCTTCAGTCCTTTCCGGATCGCTTCGACGAGCTTTTCGTCTTCGGGATGGACCGCTCCACTCAGGTCAGCGGGGTAGAGGAAATCCCCACGGCTGTCCTTCCGGTATGGGGCGTCCATCCAGTTGAAATGACGCCATTCGGCGCCGAGCGCGCGGCATGCTGAGCGGTCCTCTTCGCGGCGCATGAGGTAGAGCCGCCGCGCGCTTGGTGTAGAAGTGGCTCCGTGCAGCCAGAGCGCTGTGGGGGAATACGGTCCTCGCAGCGTTCCCCGCGTGAACATGGTCCAGATCTCCACTTCCGCCTTGCCGCGCAGGGATGCGATCAGCCCCCCGCACGAGAGCACCGCGTCGTCCAGATGGGGTGAAAGAATTACGCAGCGTTGCTTTCGCATTCAGTGGGTTCTGGGGGCGAATACCCAATCATATACGGTCATTTTGGAACGCAGCAAAATACATCAGTTTTGGATGGCGGAACAGTTTGGCTCGTTGTTCGAGTCTCGACAAGCTGAGTTTCTTGGTTCCGG
>JBDTNA010000253.1:0-5046 GCA_039933985.1 Gemmatimonadales bacterium
GCGTTATCGGGCCGGCCTGGGCCGATGCGGAAACCGTGAGCGACGATGCTTCGGGACCGACCATGAGACCGTGTCGTGCTGGCACCCTGCGAGAAGCAGTGCGACCGCCGCCGCAGGGTAGCTCCGGGAAATCATGTTCCGTTTCATTTCATTCCTCTCGTTAAAGCGTGGGTGAGCCGCCGGTGTCGATAATGGCGATGCCGACATTTATAGAGCCCGCGCCATCACCGGCGACAGTTGAGCTCTGATCGGCATCGACTCTATCGATTCCGGCGGTTTATCTGGGGCTAAGCGTTACTGTGGCCCCCTGACGGTTGCACGTCGTGAAGATCGCCGCAGTCGACGATCCTTCGCGAAAGACATTGTTCGCCGATGCCGTTCCGGTTATGCGTCCGGTCGATCGGTCGAACTGAAGCGAACGCTCGAGCAGGAGATCGACAAAAAACACGCGATTGCCTGCGCGAGGATCCTCCTGAAAGACGATGCGGCTCGATGTGGTTATCCGGCCGTCACTATCGATCGTTCCTGTCTCGGGGTCGTCCGGAAAATCCACGCTGACGATACGGATCACCGAGCCCGACTGCTCGATCCGCACCGGATACACCTGAGTGAAAGCGGTGAGCACGACGATTCCCCCAGATGGGAGCTGATTCGGAGAACAGCTGGCCGCCGGGATTGCCTCCGACAGAGTGTAGTTGCCCGCGACTGTCGGGACAGTAGGTGTAGGATCGGTCGTCCCACCGTCGCTGCAGGCCCCAGCCAACGCCATCGTCGCAACAAGCAATCCCCGCATCGACCCAGCCCTTTGAAACAGCTTCCCCATCAAGCCTCTCTGGTCAGATGTTTGCAAACTGGTATTCGGTATGTGCACCTTTGACCCGAGGGACAGTAAGCCGGAACTATCCAACCGTTATCAAATGTTCATCAAAACCTCCAACATGCCGAAATGTTTCGATTAAAGGCCTTTGGAACCCCCGCTCTGGAGAGTCAAAACGGTAGGGCGCCAGCGGCGGCGATCCAAAGACGGCAACTCGCGCTGCTTGCAATCATCGCCAGCTCCGGAAAGGCCGGAATTCCGCGCGACAAGGCCGCGCTCTTCCTTTGGCCCGAAAGCGAGAGCGACGGTGCGCGGCATTCATTGTCCCAACTCCTCTATTCCCTGAGGCAGGCGTTGGGCGCCGATCCCGTCATGCGCATCGCCGGGAATCTGCAGCTGAATCCGACGGTGATGACCAGCGACGTAGGAGATTTCGACGAAGAGCTCGCACGCGGGAACCGCTCGGCCGCCGTTGACCTTTACAAAGGCCCCTTTCTCGACGGCTTCAACCCACCATCCTCTGCCGAGTTCGACCGTTGGCTCGACGCCGAGCGCATCCGGCGGACGTCGCAGCTGGAGAGTGCTCTTGAAAAGCTGGCAATAGGTTGCACGAGCGAGGGCAAAAACGACTTGGCCATCGCACATTGGAAGCGGCTCGCCACGATCGATCCTCTCAATTCGCGGGTCGCGCTGGCGCTGATGAAAGCGATGGACTCTGCCGGTGATCGAGCCGGGGCGCTTCAGCATGCACGTGTGCACTCGACACTGGTTCGCGCGGACCTGGGTGTAGAGCCTGAGTCGGTCTTGCGATTTGTCGCCGAGCTTCGGACGACCACCTCGAGCCGTCAGGCAGTTTCGTCGAAACCAACTGTCAACATAGACAGACATGTGGATGGCAAGCGCGATACAGCCGGCGAATCGAACATCAGCGAGCCGCGCGACTCTCCCGTATCGGACAGAACTGGAAACGCTCCCGCTTCGAACGAAATTGAGGCTCGAAAGCATTTCCCCTACCTGGTTCCCGTAGTCTGCGCTCTGGTTGTGGCGATCCTCGCCATCGGAGCGTTCAAATTCAATCGTACTGCATCGCGATCAGTCGGTGGCTCAGCAGTCAGTGGCTCAGCAGTCGGCGGCCCAACAGTCGTCGTGATGCCTTTCGCCGTGCACGCGGACTCAGCGTACGCATACCTCGGCGAGGGATTGGTCAATCTCCTGAGCGCCGACCTCAACGGAGCTGGAGATCTGCGCGCCGTCGACCCGCACGCCCTGCTCGAATTCATCTCAGCCAACTCGGACGGTTCGGTAGATGCAGCGGACGCGCACAGAGCGATCAGTCACTTTCAAGCGAGTAATTTCGTGCTCGGCGATGTGACGGAAGCGGGCGGTAGACTGAGGATATCGGCTCGCCTCTTCTCGAAAAACGACCGATCGGCCCCTCTTGCCGACGCCACGGTCGAGGGAGGGCGAGGACAGCTCTTCGAGCTCGTCGATCAGCTTGCCGCCAAGCTTCTTGCAGGGCGATATGCGTTGCCGCGCGAGCGGCTGATGCGCACCGCAGCCGCGACTACGAGGTCGCTGCCCGCGCTCAAATCATATCTCGCCGGCGAAAAGGAGTTTCGCTCGGGAAGGTATCCTCAGGCCGTCGAGGCCTTCGGTCAGGCCGTCGCCTTGGATACGACCTTTGCTCTCGCATACTATAGAATGAGCATCGCCGCGGAATGGGAAGGACGACCGGACCTTCAGGACATTGGAGCCGCTAACGCCCTTCGCTTCAGCGGACGGCTCTCGGATCATGACCGCATGCTGGTCGAAGCACTCGTCGCCCGAAGGCAGCGCAATCCGGACACGGCCGAATCGATCTACAGGCAGATCGTTGCTGAGTTCCCCGACGACGTGGAAGCATGGTACCAGCTCGGCGAGGTTCTCTTTCACGACAACCCTGCCCGCGGACGCTCGTTTCTGGAATCGCGCGAAGCGTGGAATCATGTGCTCGCTCTCGTCCCGAATGATCCTGATGCTCTCCTCCACCTGATAAGGGTCCTTGCGAGAGACGGTTCCGGCCCAAAGCTCGACTCAGTCATTGTCCGGGCCATGCCAAATGTGACGGCTGATCAGCGGCTCGAGACCGAAGCCTTTCGCGCTTTCGTCCGCGGCAACGCGCATGATCAGGATTCGATGAGTCGCAGGCTCCGAACCGCCAACACCGATGTTACCTGGATGGCACTATGGCGGACAGCGATATACGGAGGAAATGTCCAGGGTGCCAAGCGGCTTGCCGTAATCCTTACGGAGCCGCAACAGCCAGTCGCGATCAAGTCAAAAGGATTCGAAGCCTTGATGCTGCTTTCATTGGCAACGGGACAATGGCGTGAAGCGTATGCAGCAGGTGCGAGAGTCGCGAGGGCATACCCATGGTCGCGGGACGTCGGAAATCTTTATTTTCAGTCGCTTGGTTTCATGGCAAACGACTCGGCGGCACTTCGTCGCTTGCGGTCACGCTTTGACGCGTGGACACCGCCGGTGACAGACGAATCGCAGCTATTCACGAACCCACAGGGGGTTCTGGGAAACCAGTTCAAGGCGTATTCGGCCGGCTTGTTGAGTGTCATGCTGAACGAAAGTGAAAAGGCTCGTGGCTACGCGGACAGGATCGACGCTTTTCGTGCACCTTCCGCCGCACTCGCGATGCCTGAGCTTCTCGCCACTATTGTGCGCGCGTCGGCGCTTCGGCGGAAAGGAGAAAGGTCCTCCGCGTTGGCGACTCTCGAGAACCACAAAGGGGGAATTCCGATCGAGCTCGGCGGTGCACTTGGTGTCGAGCCGTATTTCGGATGGCTGCGGGCGGAACTTCTTCGTGAGAACAACCGCGGACCCGAAGCGCTCAGATGGTACGAGAGTCGTGCGGATCTTTTCATCAGCGAGGTCATCTACCTCGCACCTGCCGCCCTTCGCGCGGGAGAGATTTACGAGAGCGAGGGCGATCGCCGCAATGCGGTCGCGAAGTACAGGACTTTTGTGAGTCTATGGAAAGATGCGGACCCCGAGCTTCAGCCTCTGGTTGCTGATGTGCGACAGCGAATCAGGAGGCTTGGGTTTAAAGGAGCGATCGATTGACAAGCTACATGATCCAGCCCGGTAGCCGCCCGCCGCCGGGAGGGCAATGCACGGAGCGCTCGACGAGAACGCGATGGAATCAGCGCTGCATAAGCCTCAGAATCTGAACGCCTACGTGCCCGACTCGGACATCGCTCATCTCGCATCAGCATATCTCATCGGTTTCGCTCAGAAGCAGGTATTCGTTGATGGCGACAAGCGGACTGCCGTGGCGGCAATGCTGATCTTTCTGCGTCTGAACGGTCATGAGCTCAATGTCGCGAAGGACGAGTTGCTGGCATTCGTTCTCGGCGTTGCCCGAAACGAGCTGGATCAGTCGGCGGCAGCGAAGTGGCTGCGGCCGCGGACCGCGCATCGCGATTGATCCATCTCGCTATGCGTCACGGTTGTCATCGGAGGAATCATCCCAATGCACGTGATGCATCAGATGATGCACTCCTGGACCAAGCAGCAAACCGGCCAAAGCGATGATGACGAGTCCGGAGTAGAGGGCGTAGAGCCCGGCGAAGATTTTTCCATGTGGGCTGAGATGCGTCTCGACCGGGCCCATGCCTCCCAGCAGCATGGAAGCATTCAGGAAAGCGTCGCTCAGCGACATCCGCTCGAAGTGCTCGTAACCCCAGATGCCGATGAGAAGGGACCCGATCAGTATTCCGAAACCGATCGTGGCGTGCGACAAAGTCCGACGCCACGGAAAGGGGAACGGTGCGACTACAGTCGGTCGTTTGGATTCTATCACGAGCTAGAGGATGCAGAGTAAGTCTGCCTTTCGCCAGCCTGCTTCTGCACCTCTTCGTTCCAGTTCTGAACTACGCTTCACTCATGGAAAGCATCACTTCGGTCGGCGTGACCTCGAGATCTTGTCTTCGTACATCTGCTTTCAGCGGCGTGCGTTGTACGCCCGCTGGTAGAGATACTTTTCGTCGGATGGCGACACTTCGCGCACGTCGTACTTTGAAGCCATCGCGAGCAGATCTTCTCCCTGCTCAGCCAGCTCTGGCGTTGCCATGCAGGCAGCCCCGGCAACTCTGAGCATCGAAGCGGCGCCGCCAAAGTCTCCCGCACGGCCACGTGCACGAGCTTCATCTCTCGCTTTCGCTGCGTCGAGCAATACT
>JBDTNA010000254.1:0-5023 GCA_039933985.1 Gemmatimonadales bacterium
CTTCCTGCGCCATCTGCTGCGCGCGAAGCTGACGCACCGCGAGGAACTCGAGCACGCGATCCTTCACATCGCTCAAGCCGTAGTGATCATCGTCGAGAACCTTGGACGCGTTGTTGAGATCGAGCTGGTCGTCGGAGCGGGTGTTCCAGGGAAGCTCCGCGATCCACTCGAGATACGTCCGGATCACCTGAGCTTCCATCGACTCGCGGCCCGCCCGCTCCAACCGACCTAGCTCGCGCTCGACTTCCGCGCGTGCTTCCTTCGACAGCTCGAGCTTGCTGAGCTTGTCGCGAAGCTCGGTCATCTCCTTCGACTGATCGTCGTCGCCAAGCTCTTTCTGAATCGCCTTCATCTGTTCGCGCAGGTACATCTCGCGCTGCCGCTCGCCCAGCTCTTCCTGGACCTGCGACTTGATGTCTTCCTGGGCCTCGAGAAGTCCGACCTGGCGCTGCACGTGAACGAGCACGCGGCGAAGCCGGTCTTCGATGTTCAGCGTCTCCAGCAGTCCCTGCTTTTCAGGAACCGGAAGCTCGATGTAGCCGGCAACGAGGTCGGCGAACTTGCCCGGCTCGGTGACGGCATCGAGAACCTGGTGAACGACTTCCTCCGGCAGACCACGGCGCTCGCCGAGCTCGGCGGCACGCTCGCGCGTCTCCTTCTGGAGCGCGGTGAACGCCGGATCGTTTGCATCGACAGGATTCATTTCCTCCGTCGGCACGATCACCGCGCTCATGTATCCGTCGGTTTCCGTGTATTGAAGAGCGGTCGCCCGCTGCTCGCCCTGGAGCAGCAGCTGCACGCCGCCCAACCCGCGCTGGATCTGTCCGATCCGCGCGATGACGCCCATCGAATAGAGGATATCTGACGTGGGCTCGTCGGTATTGTCGCGCTGTGCCACGGCAAATACGAGCCTGTCACCTTTCAACGCCGATTCGATTGCGCGGAGCGTTCCCGGCCTGCCGGCTGCGATAGGTGCAGTCAGCCCGGGAAAGATTACTGTTCCGCGAAGTGGCAGAACCGGTATAGTTTGACGCTGTGCCATGTTTTTCCCTGAGAATTTGAAACGACTACTTTTGTTAGTACGTCTATGTACAGGCTGGCCCTATACTGCATCTTTTGAGCGACCGATTCACGCCAGGGGGGCATGATTCGCACTTTTTGTCTGTCGGGATGACGCGGTAAGCATGCCATTAAGACCTGACGACGCACTTGGCGCCCACGTGGCGGCCGTTCTGATGCCCCACTATGAGGTGGATGCCGAAATTGGGCGTGGCGGAATGGGCATTGTGTATTGTGCCAAGGATGTTCGCCTCAAGCGCAATGTCGCGATCAAGCTTCTACCCCCCGAGCTGGCATTTCGTGCGGACATCCGCTCGCGCTTCCTGCGCGAGGCGGAGACTGCTGCGCAGCTGAGCCATCCGAATATCGTCCCGATCTACAACGTCGAGGAGCGGGACAACCTCGTCTACTTCATCATGGCGTTCATCGCCGGCGACAACCTGGCGACACGCCTGCAACAGATTGGCACGATGGAGCCCGGCGAGGTTCGACGGATTCTGCGCGAAGTCGCCGACGCGCTCGGGTACGCGCACAAGCGAAAAGTCGTGCACCGCGACATCAAGCCCGACAACATCCTGCTCGACGCCGACACCGGCCGAGCGATGGTGACGGATTTCGGTATCGCGCGCGCCTTGACGGACACTGGCGATTCGCGACTGACCGCCACAGGAATGGCGATTGGTACTCCCGCCTACATGTCGCCCGAGCAGTCCGCCGGCGAATCCGACATCGACGGACGCAGCGATCTCTACTCACTCGGCGTCGTCGGCTATCAGATGGCGTGCGGTGATCTGCCGTTCAATGCGCCGAACACTCCGTCGATGCTCGTGAAGCATCTGTCGGAGCGTCCGACACCTGTTGATGAGAGACAGCCCGATCTCCCGCCGGACCTCGCGCGCGTGATCATGCTGATGCTCGAGAAGGATCCCGCCAACCGGTTCCCGGATGCGGAGTCGGTCGTCGTGGCGCTGAGCAGTGGAGTGATGCCGACGTTGCGCACCGCGCAGAATCCGCCACCGATGTCGATGGGCCTCGCCGGCTACGGATCGCATGCGTCGCCGATGTCGCGCGGAACGTCGTCGATGACCCGCACGGGCGGTGGATTTCGCGGACCGTCGGTGCCGTCTCCCGACGATCTCGATCGCTGGAACGCGGACCCGGTAAGGAAATTCCGGAAGAAGCTCGCGCCGTATCTGGCCGTGAATGCGATCCTCGTTCCGCTGTCGATTTTCGGCGACGGCGGTTTTCTCGCGGTTACCGGCTTCTGGTCGATTTTCCTTGCGGTGCAGTACTCCAAGCTGTGGCAGGAAGGCTACAACTGGCGAGACGTGTTCAGACAACCGCGCGACAGATTGATGTTCGACGTTGCGGCTGAGACGATCGACGATGCTCGCGCGCTGTTCGATGAGACGAAGCGCGAGCAGGTTCGCGCGCGAGC
The DNA here is from genome assembly GCA_039933985.1 of Gemmatimonadales bacterium. Taxonomy (GTDB): domain Bacteria; phylum Gemmatimonadota; class Gemmatimonadetes; order Gemmatimonadales; family Gemmatimonadaceae; genus UBA4720. The sequence continues at coordinate 2,498 of JBDTNA010000254.1, forward strand.
TCGAATGAGAGCATCCGGCGGAATGTTTGAAGATCGCCCGTCGAGCAGCGGTGCGCTCGGCAGTGGCGGCTCGAGCAATCGCGGCCGCATGCCGCGCTCGCCGCTGCCGGGTGAGAGCAATCCACCACCTGCGCTTCCTGCGGACAACTCTCCGTATGGATCGGCATTGTCGTCGGTGCGGATGGATCGCGACGAGATTCATCGCCAGCTCCAGACAATGACGAAGGATGAGCGCGAGCAGATACCTGACGTGGGTCAGTCTGCTGACGCTATCTATCGGAAGGCGATGCAGGTCGCGACGACATTGGCCGAGCTGGATCTGCGGGACAATCGCGACACGCCGGAGTCGATCGAGAAGGAGATCGACAAGCTCGAGGCAGCGGCGAACCCGCTCGACTATCGCGCCAGCGAAGAGCGCGTGCGTCGTCTGGCGCATCTCAAGCGGCAGCGCCGGGTTGTGGCGGATCTTGGAAAGAAGCGCATCGAGTCCGAGACCAAGCTCGAGCACTGCCGGCAGCTGCTTCGTTCGATGAGACTCGAGCTGCTCCGCTATCGCTCAGCGGGAATGCCCGGTGCGTCGAATGGACTCACGATGGTGACCCAGCAGGCGCAGGTTGTCGTGAAGGAGATGGGCTATCTCTCCGATGCGCAAGCCGAAGTGAACGCTCTCTAGCCTATCGAGTTTTCAGCTTATAGCGAACCGCGCATAGCTATCGCTGGAGACTAGCTGCTATTGGCTGGCAGCGACTAGCGTTAGCGTTTGCTATTTGCTGTAAGAATTTGATGAAACAATGAAGAGACTGACGACGCTAATACTTTGTCCTGCCGCAGTCTTTGCTGTTGCCTGCAGTGACAGCGCGTCGGCGCGCGCGGGCTCCGCTGCTGCCGTCGAAGGCAAAGCCACCAGCCAGGTTACTACGGCTGCTCAGCTTCTCGCCGACTCGATACGGAAAGATTCGATCGAGAGAGCGAAGATCGTCCGGGTGCCGAGGCCTGAGGTCGTGCGCGGGCTCTACGTCAATCGCTGGGCCGCGCTCGGAAAAAAGATGGGCCAGCTCATCGAACTCGCGAAGCGCACCGAAGTCAATGCGCTCGTGATCGACGTCAAGGACGACCGCGGATTCGTTCTGTATAAGTCCCGCGTTCCACTCGCCGTCGCGATTGGTGCCGATACCAACAGCGCGATGTCGCACAAAAGGCTTCGAGCCATTCTCGATTCGATGAGCGCGCACAACATCTATCCCATCGCGCGAATCGTCGTCGCAAAAGATCCGCTGCTCGCTGGCAAGAAGCTCGAATGGGCAATCAAGCGGCGCGACAATTTGGAGCCATGGCTCGACAAGAACGGAAACCCATGGCTCGATCCGCACCACCGCGAAGTGTGGCAATATGCTGCTGACCTCGCGAAAGAAGCCTACGATCTGGGATTCAGCGAGGTGCAGTTCGATTACGTCCGCTTTCCGGATGAGAAGCGCCTCATCAGAGAGTCCACGTATCCTCTCGCGAACGGACGCGTACGCGCCCAGGTAATTCGCGATCAAATCGGATTCGTTCGCTCGACTCTGAAGCCGCTCAACCTTCCCGTCACGATCGATGTGTTTGGACTTACGGCGACCGACACCACCGATATGGGAATCGGACAGCGGTGGGAGATGTTCGTCGATCAGGCCGACGTCGTGCTGCCGATGGTGTATCCGTCACACTTCGCGCCCGGTACGTACAAGCTCGGCAATCCCAACGCGAATCCGTACTCGACGATCGATCACGCGATGAAAGACATCAAGCGGCGAAGCGCGAATATTCCAAACGCTGCGAAGATTGTCCCGTGGTATCAGGATTTCACGCTCGGTCCGCCACACTACTACGCTGACCAGGTTCGCGCGCAGATGAAGGCCGGATACGACAACGGGTTCCAGAGCTGGATACTCTGGAACCCGGGAAGTCGCTATACAACCAGCGCTCTCTCGCCCGAGACCGCGGCGGGAGTCAGCGCGAAGTAAGCGTCAGACTCCGCTCTGCTGTTTCTGGCGCTGTTCCATACGCGCCTTCATCTCGGCGACATTCTTGTCGAAGATCACCTGCTGGTCCGCTGTGATAATCGCGCGATACTCTGTCTGAGCCTTCGTGCTGAGCTCTCTCATCCTGGCGCGGGTCGCGTCGTCCGGCGGACCGGCCTGCATTCCACCAGCCGGCATGAGCGCCTCTCGCTCGGCCTTGTACTTGTCATTGATCTTTTGTACCTGATCCTTCTGCGCGTCGGTGAGCTCGATGCCGTTGAACAACATTCTCGAGCGATCACCACGGCCCTGACCCTGCGGTCCACCCGGGCCACCTTGTGGCGGGGGTCCACCCTGCGGAGGAGCTCCACCGCCCTGCGCACCTGCTACCGAAGCGACGCTGACGAGTGCCGCGCCGGCGATTGCGATCCTAATCCAGCTCATGATATCTCCAGACTGTAAACTGTTTTTGTGTTGCAAAGGGTCGTCTCTGATACGCGCAGAAACCAGGAAAGGTTGAATTTCGGGG
>JBDTNA010000255.1:0-5021 GCA_039933985.1 Gemmatimonadales bacterium
GCAACGCCGATGACGCCGTCGAGATGCTGCGCCGCAGGCCGTTCGACATCATGCTCCTGGACGAGCAGATGCCCGGCAAGCGGGGGCTCGAGACCTATCGCGACGTCCGCGAGATAGCCCCGAACCTCCCCGTCGTGATGGTCACCAAGAGCGAAGAGGACGCAACGCTCAAGGAAGCGATCGGGGCCAACATCCGCGACTATTTGGTCAAGCCGATCAACCCGCGGCAGGTCCTGAGCATCGTAACGCAGATTCTCGAAGGTCCGCGCATCCGCCAGCAGGCGATTGCCCGCGAGTTCGTCGAGTGGTTCCGCGCAATCGAGCTCGAGCGCGACAGAAACCTCGATTACCGCGGCTGGATCGACCGCTTCGACAGGCTGATGCGCTGGGATGTCGACCTTGCCGCCGCTGGCGAGATGGGACTCTACGATTCGTTGCGCGGACTCTATCCCGACATGCACCGCGAATTCGCGGCGTTCATGAAGACCGAATATCCGGCGTGGCTAAAGAATCTCGAGGGAAATCGGCCGCCACTTTCGATCGATGTCGTCAGCGAATTTCTTCTCCCGGTCCTTCAGCGCGACCGCGCCGCGGTGTTCATCGTCGTTGACTGCCTTCGGCTCGATCAATGGCGCGTTCTGGAGCCGCTTCTCGCTCCGTTCTTCGACGTCGAGACGACGCACTACTTCGCAGTCCTTCCCACGGCGACTCCGTACTCGCGCAATTCCCTCTTCAGCGGACTCTTCCCAGGCGAGATCGCTGCGCGCCTGCCTGACTGGTGGGGCAACTCCGATCGCGAGGACGAATCGCTCAACGCGCACGAGCGGGAGCTGCTCGAAGCCCATCTCAATGAGCTGAATGGCCCGACGCCGGTCCGCTACCAGAAGATCTCGACCGCCGCAAACTCGGACGAGCTCGAGCGACACCTTGGCACAGCGATCGGCAGCGAAGGCGTGAGCGCGTTCGTGTTCAACTTCGTCGATCTGCTGACTCACGGACGCAGTGAATCCCAGATTCTCTACGAGGTCGCTCGCGATGAGATCGCACTGCGACAGATCACTCGTCAGTGGTTTCAGCGCTCGGCATTGCTCAGTGTCCTCAAGGAAGCGTCACGCCGGAAAATTTCCGTGCTTCTCACGACCGATCATGGATCGATCCACTGCAACACCCCGGCGACAGTTTTCGCCAAGCGCGATGCGACCGCGAACCTGCGCTACAAGTTCGGCGAAGATCTTCGGGCCGAGCGGCCGGATCAGGCACTGCTCTTCACGAACGAAGACGATCTCCGTCTTCCGCGACGCGGCGCCGGCGGCAACACTCTCCTCGCGACGAACGACTGCTTCTTCGTCTATCCCACAAAGCTTCGTGAGTATCAGAGCCGGTACCGCGGATCGTTCCTCCACGGTGGTGTCACGCCAGAGGAAGTGATTCTACCGCTCGCTCTGTTGACGCCGAGGGTCTAGGGTGTCCGTCTACGGACGGTTGTATCCGTTCGTGCGCCCGCACCGGTGGCGGATGGTCGGCGCCATTGTCTGCAACATCGCTTCGGCGATTCTCGACGCGTTCTCGCTGGCGCTCCTGATCCCGTTCCTCAACACTCTGTTCGAGCAGCCGCCGATAACGATGGGCGGCAACAGGCTCTCGCAGCTGCTCGGTGCAACGGTGGGAGTGCTGCTCGATCCGAACGACAAGATGGGATCGCTCAGGAACGTGATCCTCATCGTGATCGCACTCATGCTGGTGAAGAACCTGCTGGCCTGGATGGCGGGTCAGCTCGGTGCGAGCCTCCAGGAGTTCGTCACTCGCGACATTCGCACAGCAGTCTACACGCACATCGCGCATCTCCCTCTGGGATTCTTCCAGCGGACGAAGACGGGCCAGATTCTCTCTCGCGTCATCACGGACACGGCCGAGACCCGTCTCCTGCTCACGCAGATCGTGACTTCGTCGCTCCAGAACAGCGCGCTGGTCCTCAGCTATTTCACGTTCCTCTTCCTGATCTCATGGAAGTTGACACTGATGGCAATGGTCATTGTCCCGGTGCTGGGACTGACACTATCGCCTCTCCTTCGAAAGCTGAGAAAGGGAAACCGACGCAAGGGAAATCAGCACGGGGAGATGACGAGCGTCGTTCAGGAAACCGTCAGCGGCATTCGACTCGTGAAGTCCTTTGGGGCCGAGCCAGTCGAGGTGGAACGCTTCGCCGAAGCGAGCAACCGCTACGCGCAGCTGACCGTTCGGCTTACCCGCCTTTCGCAGCTCGCCGGTCCGGTTACCGAAGTGATCGGGACGTCGGTCGCGACAGCACTCCTCTGGCTTGGCGCGCGCGAAGTTCTTGTCGACCACCGCATGTCGGGCGCAGACCTGATCGCGTTTTTGCTTTACGCGCTGAGAATGCTTCAGCCGATCAAGCAGCTCTCGCAGCTTCCGACGACGGCTCAATCCTCGCTCGCGTCGGCAGAACGGATCTTCGAGATTCTCGATGCCCCATCCGAGTCACAGACGGACACCGGAACCCGCGAGAGCGCGTCGTTCGACAACGAGATCGTGTTCGACAATGTCTCGTTCGCCTACGACGACGCGCCCGTCCTCACCGACGTCTCGTTCAAGGCACGAAAAGGCGAGATCATCGCGCTGGTCGGGCCGAGTGGAGCAGGAAAGTCGACGCTGGTCGATCTGATACCGCGGTTCTATGAGGTGAAGGCGGGGGCGATCTCTATCGACGGGATAGATACGCGTGAAATGAGGCTTCCCGCCCTTCGCGCGCTCACCGGAATCGTGAGTCAGGACACTGTCCTGTTCAACGACTCGGTACGCAACAACGTCGCCTACGGGTCAGAACGAACCCACACGGACGAAGAGGTCGAAACAGCGGCAAAAGCGGCAAATGCACATGCGTTCATAACGGAATTACCGGACGGATACGCTACTATTCTCGGGGAAAGAGGGACGAGACTGTCCGGCGGTCAGCGACAACGACTCGCGATTGCACGGGCCTTGCTCAGAGATCCTCCGATCCTCATTCTGGACGAGGCGACCTCGGCCCTCGATACGGAGTCCGAGCGTCTGGTTCAGGAGGCGGTTGATCGCCTGCTGGAAGGTAGAACGGTGTTCGTAATCGCTCACCGGCTGTCTACCATCGTTCATGCGGACATGATTCTTGTCCTTGAACGGGGAGAAATAGTCGAGCGCGGTACCCACGACGAGCTGCTGGCGGCTCGCGGGGCGTACCATCGTCTGTATTCGCTGCAATTCGGCAACCGGGCAATAATGAGCGATTCAATAATTTCGTCGGTGGTATAGGTGCGCGTTCTCTTTCTGCATTGCGCACGCGAGTGGTCGGGCACCGCCCGTTCCTTCGCCGTTGCAGCGCGCGGTCTCGCCGCCCGCGGATACAACGTGACATTTCTCGCGGAGCCGCACAGCAACGTCGAGCAGTCGGCATCGAGAATGGCAACGGTGGCGCAGAAGATCGGAGGCGACGTTCGTTCGGGCTCGCGCGAGGTCGCGCCATTCGAGATCGTTCCGTTCTCGTGCGAAGGAAACTGGCTCAGCGTCGCATGGCGCCTGCGCCATTTATTCCGTCAATGGGATGCTGATGCTGTCTTCGTGCACACCGAGCGCGAGCACCTGATCGCATCGATGGCCTCGTGGCTCGGCCGAAAAGGGAAAGTCGTGAGGCGTGTTCCTGCGGCGTGCAAGCTCAATATGGGCGCGGGCGGGAAGTTCGCTGGTTGGCTGACAAAAACAACGTATCTGTTTGCGAGCGAGAATGACTGGCGTCGGTCCGCGATGCCAAAGGGGACCAGCACCGCGGTCGCGAGACTTGGCGTAGATGTGTCGCGCTATCCCGATCGAACGGTGTTGACGCCGGAGCCGAAAGCGGAGGACATCCGCTACATCATCTGCGTCTATGACCCGACATCACGCGGTCGCGCTGCAACGGCGATCCGAACCGTCTCGATGCTTGCGCCGAGGCATCCATATCTGCGGCTCATCATCTTCGGCGCCGGATCGGACAGTGAGGACCTGCGCATGCAGGCAGCCGCGCTCGACGTGATGCATCTGGTCAGCTTCCTGGGCGAGCGCGACGATCACCTCACGTTGATGCGCGACGCTGAGCTGGGATGGGTCGTTGCCGAAGCCGACACAGCCGCGTACGGCATACTCGATCTGATGGCGCTGGGAGTTCCGGTCATCGCAGCCGAAGGAAGTGTTGCCGAGACCTACGTTGCGAACCTGATCAGTGGAACGCTCGTGCCGGTGGAAGACGCAGCGACGACTGCTGCTACCGTGGTGACGCTTCTTGCAAGCGAAGAACAGCGGCTTGCCATGGGCGCTGCGGCGCGAGCACGCGTCGCGCGGGAATTTCCCGAGCAGGCGATGATCGACGGGTTCGACGCGGCGTTGTCGAGTCGCTGAGGTCGAGAGGCCAGGTCTGATCGACGACCACGTAGCAGTTTCGGTCGTAGTCGCGGCCCGCGATGAGGCCGCCAACATTGCCTCGTGCATCGAGAGTGTCCAATGGGCGCGCGAGATCATCGTTGTTGAAGATGGATCAGCCGACGACACCGCAAAAATCGCCGAGTTGGCTGGCGCGCGTGTCATTCACCATGAGTTCTCGACGATCGGCGGGCAGAGAAACGCAGCGATCGAAGCTGCGACCGAGGACTGGATTCTCGTCGTCGATGCTGATGAGCGGGGTTCTACGGCGCTCGGGCTCGATGTCGCCCAGGCAATCAAATCGAATCAGCTCGACGCCCATCGCGTTCCGCGGCGGAACTTCTTCCTCGGTCGCGAGGTGAAGCACGGTGGATGGCAGAGCGACAGGCCGGTGCGGCTGTTTCGAAAAAGCGTTCGCTACAACTCGAGCCGCGTGCACGAGCATGTAGAGGTGACCGGAGAGATCGGCGAGCTCAGGAACGGCTTGGTGCACGAGCCGTATCCGACGATCGATTCCTGGTTCGAGAAGCTCGATCGCTACAGCAAATGGTGGGCTGAGGACAAGCTCGTGCCGCGCG
>JBDTNA010000256.1:0-4984 GCA_039933985.1 Gemmatimonadales bacterium
GATGACCGCTCCGCACGCAACCGCACGGCAGAAGAAGAAGCCCCTCGCCGCAAGAAAGGACCGCGACAATGCAAAGCCAGTCAAATGTCAAATCTGCCGTAGCGTCACAATCCCCGGTCTCGACGTTGGACCGCAGCCGGTCGGAGATCTCGTCCTCTCGCAAGAGCAGCTGAACAAGCCGGAAACTTTTTACCCGATGCAGCTGCACCACTGCCCGAAATGCGGGCTGACGCAGCTTGGCTTTATCGTCGACCCGCGCATCGTCTACAAGAATTTTCCCTTTGTGAGCGGAACGACGCAGACCGCGACAAAGCACCTGCAGTCACTTCCACCGCATCTCGTCAAAATGTCGGGGCTCGACGAGAAATCATTCGCGGTTGATATCGGCTCCAATGACGGTACGCTGCTCAAGGCGTATGTGCCGTTTGGTGTAAAATTTCTTGGCGTCGATCCTTCCGGCGACCCGGTGAAGATCGCCCGCGAGCAAGGCATTCCGACGATGCACGCGTTCTTCGATGACGAAACGGTGACCGAGATACTCGGCGAGCATGGACAATCGGATGCGATTACCGCGTGCGGCGTTTTCGGCCACATCGCCGATTTGTCCGGACTGATGAAAGCCGTGAAGAGGCTGCTCGCTCCCAAAGGAGTTTTCGCTACGGATTCTCAGTACTGGCTCGACACGATGGAGCGTCGTCACTACGACAACATGTTCCATCAGCATCTCCGGTATTACTCGATGAAGCCTATGATCTACCTTCACGAGCAGTACGCCATGGAAGTCTTCGATGTCGAGCGGTCCGAAGTCTACGGCGGATCAGTCCGCATTTTCGCCGGCCACAAGGGCGAGCATGAAATCTCGACACGCGTCAGCGATCTGCTCGCCATTGAGGAGAGCGCCGGCCTGTACGACAACGCGACCAACGAGCGATTCGCGGCCGACATTGCGAAGCGGCGCGAGGGCCTTCACGACGCCGTTCACAGTCGCGTTCGCGCGGGCAAGAAGGTCATCGGGATCGGCGCGCCGGCCAAGGCTTCGACCGTCGCCAACTACTGCCGGCTCGGACCTGAGACAATCGACTACATCACCGAAGTGAATCCGCTTCGCATGGGAAAATATCTTCCCGGCGTTCGCATACCGATCGTCGATGAAGAACGGATGTTCGATGACGAGAGGCCTGCGGATGTGGCAGTGCTCTTCGCGTGGAACTATCATGACGAGATCGTACCGCGCTTGCGCAAGCGAGGATTTGCCGGCGAGATAATTCTTCCGTGACCTCCGGAGGCTCCGGTGTCCGCCGGCCCGGATCGAAGACGATACTGTTCGGCGGGAGCGGCTTTCTCGGCCCTTACATCCTGGAGAACTACCCTGACATCGTGTCGGTAGGACGCACCCCGCCGACGACGAGCAACCGGCACATCCAGATCGAAACACTTGCGAATCTCGACGCGCTTCGCGAGGTGGATTTCGACAGCGTGATCTACATCATCGGCAATACCGATCACTACAACATGGAGAAAGATACGCTCGAGCGCGACGAAGAGACTGCGTTCGATTACCATGTCGTACCGTTCGTGCAGGCGATGGAGCAGCTGAAGCGATACCCGATCAGAAAGCTGATCCACTTTTCGACGATTCTGCTGTATGATCGTGAGCGGCTGACGATGCCGGTGACTGAGCACGCGCCGATCGATCCGTACCGGACGCGCTATGTGATGAGCAAGCACATCGCCGAAGAGCTGTGCCGCTTCTATTCGGCCTGGGTTCCGATAATCAACGTGCGGCTGTCGAACATTTACGGACCAACGAGGCTTGAGCGCTACGACCTCATTCACGTACTCATACGCCAGCTTCTGCAAAATAAGGAAGGCACCGTCTGGACCACGAAGCCTCGGCGGGATTTCATCTACGTTGAAGACGCGGCCCATGCGATCGTCAAGCTGCTGGACACCGACTACACTGGCACGCTGAATCTTGGAACCGGGAACATGACCTCGGTCGCCGACATCGTTGACCAGCTTCGGGTGCTCAGCGGCTGTCCGATCAACGATCAGGGACGCGAAGTAAACGGGCCGATGGAGTTTCGATGCGACATGACGACGCTCACCTCGCTCATCGACTGGAAGCCTCAGTACTCGACCGAGCAGGGAGTGAAAAGGACGTACGAGCTCATGTCACAATGGGCGAAAGAGTAACGCTTGGCCTGAGCGGCTGGCGCCTGCAGGGGCAGCTCACCGGCGTGGGTAGATACGTTCAGAATCTCGTCCGCCACTGGACGCCTGAAGTCGTCGGAGATCGATTCGCCCGGGTTACCGTGTACACGCCTCGAGACTTCGAAGAAGGCAGCGTTCATCTTCCGCCGGGTGTGGCCGGTCGAGTGATCGGTCCGCCAATGTCGATGATTCCCTGGGAGAATCTGCGCCTAGGACCTTCCGCGGCGGAATCTGTAATGCTCTACCCGTCATATTCGCGCCCGATCGTCACGCGGGGCGCATCTGTCGTCGTGACACATGATGCGACGATGCGCATTCACCCCGAGCTGTACACCAGGGCAGACAAGCTGATATACGATCGCCTCTACGGCTGGAGCGCTCGGTCTGCCACACTCGTGATCACGACGACGCACGCCGCTGCAGCCGACATCGTCCGCGAGTGGAACGTGGACGGCGAGAAGATTCGCGTCACTCATCTCGCATCGGTTGAATCCTTCCATCCGCTCGGAGACTCGATCGATTCGGGCGCGGAAAGAATCCGCCTGACCGGCTCCAACGAGCCGTACTTTCTCTTCGTTGGAAAGGTATCTGGGCGCCGCAATCTGCCGCGCCTGCTGGAAGCGTTCGCGGAGTTCCGCAGACGCTCGCCGTACCTGCATCGCCTCGTGATCGCTGGGCCTCGTTACGCCATTGCAGCAGTCGAGAAGCTCGCGGAAGAGCTCGACGTGCGTCAGTGGCTTGTGCTGAAAACCTCAGTCGACGACGATGACCTCAACATCCTCTATAATTGCGCCGATGCTTTCGTCATGCCCTCGACCTACGAAACCGTGTCTTTTCCCATATTGGAGTCGCAGGCGGCCGGCACTCCCGTCATTTGTGTCGACACGCCCGGGTCGCGAGAGATGACCGGCGGCGAGGCGTTGCTGATTCCCCAGCTCGAGGTAATAAATCTCGTGGAAGCATTGGTTCGCGTTGCATCCGATCCGTCATTTCGCGCCGATCTCGCGCAGCGCGGGCTTCGCAACTCGCGCCGGTTTTCGTGGGAGAAGTGTGCGAGCGCCACGCTCGACGTGTGCGCGGAAGCGGCGCGCTTGAACGGGACGCAGGCCGCGTGACTGCTTCGAGGAAAATCAAACGTGCGCTAGTCACGGGCGGCGCCGGCTTCATCGGTTCACACGTGGTCGACCGGCTGGTTGCGGGCGGAGCCGAAGTCACCGTGGCCGACAATCTCTCTACGGGTCAGGTCGACAATTTGCGCGGTGTTGCACAGCGGATCCGCTTCGAGAACATAGACATCGCGGTGGACAATCTCGACCCACTCCTGTCGGAGGGCGCGTTCGACACGATCGTGCACGCCGCGGGAAATGCGTACATCCAGACTTCCGTCGAAGACCCGGGGCACGATTTGCGCAACAACATCGTTGCGACGGAACGACTTCTTGCCGCTCTGCGCCGGGTGGCGCCGAGCTCGGCGGTGATCAACATATCGAGCGCCGCCATCTATGGCGAAGGCTCGGGCGTCCCCATTGGCGAAGACGAGCCCACGCGACCTGTTTCTCCTTACGGAATCAGCAAGCTGGCAGCGGACCTCTACGTGTCCCTCTACGCAACGCTCTACGGTGCGCGCACGTGCACCGTGAGGCTGTTCTCTGTTTTTGGACCCCGCCTCCGGAAGCAGGTGATCTGGGATTTCATGAACCGCCTTGCCGCAAATCCGAAGGAGCTCGTCATCCTCGGTGACGGAGGCGAAAAGCGGGATCTCAATCACATCCGCAATGTCGTCGACTCAATCGTGCTGGTGGCGGAGCGAGCACCGCTTCGAGGAGAGGTCTTCAATGTGGCTTCCCGGGACACTGTATCCATTGACGAAGCTGCGAAGGCGCTTTCAGACGCGATGGGAATCGACCCAGTCTTTCGCCACACCGGAGAGGTGCGAGCCGGCAACGCGCGTAGCTGGATTGCCGACATCACGCGTATCGAGGAGTTGGGATACAATCCAACGATGGGCTACCGCGAAGGGCTGGCCGATACCGTCGCGTGGTTCAGGTCCATTCAGGCCGCAAAGCCACTCTAGACAACTGAGAGCTCAACAGAAGTCAGTCAGCAGCCGCCGATGCTACGATGGTCACATCCCGAAGCCGTCGGAAACCGCCGGCGGCAGCGAAGATCACCAGATACACAAGACCGCCGAAAGGGACTAGCAGCCAGACTGGAATCCGCTCGACCAGCGGTGCGATCGCCGCCCCCATCACCAGCGACCCTCCGAGCGGCAAGAGTGTCCGGGAGATCTCCAGTTTCATTCCCCATCTTTTCAGCGTCAGGACACTCGCCGCCAGAATGAATGCCTCGGCGGCCAGCGTCGCGAATGCGGCACCCGTCAGTCCGTACCGTGGAATGAGGATCAGGTTGAGAACCATATTGATCAGGGCGCCCGCGCCAAAGATGGTTGCCTCATTTCTGGTTTTGTGCTGGGCGATGAAAACGTTGTGCAGGGTGCCGTGAATCGACAGAAGCGCGATGCTGCCCAGGAGCACGCTGAATGCGATGTGCGCCGCCCCGTATTCAGACCCGAAAAAGAAAACAAGCAGCGGCCGGGCGGCTACGATGCCACCGATAGTGAGCGGCAGGATGACGGCGCTGGTGAGTGAGAGCGAACGGCGCAACACCTCGTTGACCCGATTTGGAGACTCGAGGGCAGCCCGGGAAATGAGCGGAAGGAATACGACATGAGTGGCAAAGGCGACGGTGGTGACCAGCATGCAGACGCGGT
>JBDTNA010000257.1:0-4956 GCA_039933985.1 Gemmatimonadales bacterium
AGTAGGCGAGCATTCGCTTGATGTTCTTCTGCGAGAGAGCGACAAGATTGCCAACGACCATCGTGAGCGCGGCGAGCCACCACACTGGTCCATGCCAGCTCGACGTCACCCCGGAGAACGCTTCCAGCCAGACCCGAAGAAATCCAACAAAGGCTGCGGCTTTCACCGCCGATGCCATGTAAGCCGTAATCGGCGTAGGCGCGCCTTCATAGACGTCCGGCGCCCACATGTGGAACGGCGCCAGCGCGACCTTGAATCCGAATCCGATCAGTAGCAGCCCGATGCCGACGATGAGCATGACGTTCGAGCTCAGGCCGACCTGCATCACCCGCTCGCCGATCAATGTGAGATTCGTCGTCCCGGTCGCCCCGTATACAAGCGCAATTCCATAGAGCAGAAATCCGGTCGAGAATGCGCCGAGCAGGAAATACTTGATCGCGCCTTCAGCGGATTTTTCGCTTCGCCTGTTGAGACCGGCAAGCACGTATACGGCGATGGACATGATCTCGATGCCGAGGAACACGATCATCAGGTCGCGCGCAGCGGCCAGCGTCATCATGCCCGACGTCGCCAGCAATACGAGCACGTGCGATTCGGCCGAGGTCATCCCCTCCCGTGCGTTGTAATCCATCGAGAGCGCAATGGTGCCGATGGTAGCGAGCAGGAAAATGATGTCGGCAGTCCAACGGAAGTTGTCCACCGCGATGATGCCTGGCAACGACGTGTCGGCACGAGCCACGTAGAAGGCGATCGTCACCATCACGGTCACGCACAGCACGATGCTGACGATGCCGACATTTCGCTGGAGCGTTTCGCTCTCCGGCTTCCACGCCGACCACAGCAGCAGGATCATCGCACCGGCCATGAGCAGGATGTCAGGAGCGAACGCGGTCATCAGCTGGCCGGGGATCGACAGATCGTATGTCATCGACCGGCCTCCGCTGCGCTTTCAGCTACGATCACCGGGCTGCCGCGAGCTGCGGCTTGCGCTCCCTGCTCCACTCTTGTCACAAGTGCACGTGATGCCGTCTCCATTCGCCTGAGGACCGGCGCCGGGTATATACCGAGCCAGATGATGACGGCGACGAGCGGAGCCATGATCGCGATCTCGCGCCAGTTTAGATCGGGAATGTGCTCGTTCTCTTTCTTGTCGAGGGGGTTGAACAGAACTCGCTGGATCGCCCACAACAGATAGGCGGCAGCGAAGATCACTCCGGTTGCCGCGACCGTCGTAAAGATCGGATACGGCCTGAACGATCCTACGAGAACAAGGAACTCTCCAACAAATCCGTTGGTTCCGGGCAGGCCAATGCTGCTGAGGGACACCAGTGTGAGTATGGCCGCGAACAAAGGCACAACGCGCGCAATGCCGCCATACGCCTCGATCTGGCGGGAATGTCTTCGCTCGTAGATCATGCCGATGAGAAAGAACAACGCGCCGGTGGAAATTCCGTGGTTGATCATGATGAGGAGCGCGCCCTGAACGCTTTGCAGCGTGAGCGCGAAAATTCCCAGCATCACGAAGCCAAGGTGACTCACCGATGAATAGGCGACGAGTTTCTTGAAGTCCGGCTGCACCATTGCGACCAGCGCGCCGTAGATGATTCCGATGACAGCGAGAGTGACGATGATCACCCGTACAGTCGGATTCATCGCAGCGCCCGGAAACAGCGGCAGTGCAAACCGCAGGAAGCCGAACGTTCCCATCTTGAGCATGATGCCAGCAAGGATGACTGATCCGGCGGTCGGTGCTTCGACGTGTGCGTCAGGAAGCCATGTGTGGAACGGGAACATCGGAACCTTCACCGCGAATGCAGCGAAGAATGCTCCGAACAGCCAGAGCGCAGCAGTCGGCGACAGCGCCGAATGAGCGATCAGATTGTCGTAACTGAAGTTCGGTGTGCCGCCAGAGCCCGCGTGAATCGCGAGATAGAGGATTGCAACGAGCATCAGGAGCGACGGCAGCATCGTATAGATGAAGAACTTGATGCTGGCGTAGATGCGCCGCTCTCCACCCCAGATGCCGATGATGAAGTACATCGGCACGAGCATCACTTCCCACATTACGTAAAACAGGAAGAGATCGCGGGCCATGAACACTCCGAGCATTCCGCTCGTGAGCACCAGCATCAGCGCGAAATAGCTGTGCACTTTTTTCTTGATGCTTGTCCAGCTTCCAAGAACGCAAAGCGGCATGATGAACGTCGTCAGCAGGATCATCATCAGCGCGATGCCATCGACGCCAAGCGTGAACGTGATTCCCCACATCGGAATCCACGGAGCATCGACCTGAGCCTGCCATCCGGTGTTCGCCGGATCGAAGCTCCACCAAAGCCCCAGTGAAATCACGAATTCAGCGATCAGTATTACGAAAGCGGCGACACGCGCTGAGTGATTCGAATGCTCAGGCGCGTCGTCGTCGCCGCTCATCTGGCCGAGCAGCAGGAGCGCCGCAGCACCGAGGATCGGAATGATCAGCAGCGCGACGAGCACCCAGGAGTCGTATCCGATTGAACGGAGGAAAGCTTCCATTTGCGCGATTACCTGAGTGTGACGGCGCCGAGCACCGCGAGAACGCCGACGACGAGAACCCATGCGTACGTTCCGACTGCACCCGTCTGAACTTTCGAGCCAAGCCAGCCAAACGCTCTCGCCAGAGCAGCACTGCCATTCACGAGGAGGCCGTCAATCAGTCCCGCATCGATGCCGCGCCACAGAACGTTGCGCGAGATCTGATATGTCGGATTGACGATGACACGATCGTAGCCTTCGTCCACGAAATACTTGTTCGCCAGAACGCGTGCGAACCCATGCTCTTCGGGAGACTGGGACTTCGGCACAAGCCCTTCAGGCTTGAGACGGAACGCAGCGTAAGCCATTCCGAGAATTGCAACCACCACCGCCAGGCCGATCAGCATGAGCTCGGTGTTGGCGGAATGCACTGTCTCCACCGCCGCCCCGGCTGAAATCGCTTCAGCTCGGCCCACCACAGGATGCAGCCAGTGCTCGAGAACTCCCGGCGGACCGAGCTTGATGACTTCGGGAAGGTTGAACCAGCCGCCGACTGCGCTGAGAATCGCGAGAATGACAAGCGGACCCGTCATCACCCACGGCGCTTCAGTGAGATGATTCCGCTCGCTCTCACCGGTCCGGTTCGGACCATGGAACGTGTAGATCATCATTCTCGTCATGTAGATCGCGGTCAGGAACGCGGCTGCAACTCCGAGAACCCACACGAGATACAGAATCGTGCTCCCTGAAATGCCAAACAGCGTTGCGTCAGCCAGCGTCGAGCTGCCGGCGTGCAGATACGCCGAGCCAAGGATCTCGTCCTTCGAGAAGAATCCTGAGAGTGGCGGAATGCCCGCAATGGCGAGCGTGGCAATCCACATCAACGTGCACGTGATGGGCATGTAGCGCTTCAGCCCACCCATGTTGCGCATGTCCTGCGCATCATCGTGGTTGTTGGTGTGATGATAAGCGGCATGAAGCGCGTAGATCACTGAGCCGGACCCAAGGAACAAAAGTGCCTTGAAGAAGGCGTGCGTCATCAGATGAAAAACGCCCGCTGTGTATGCGCCGACACCTACGCCGACGAACATGTAACCGAGCTGCGATACGGTCGAATACGCCAGAACCTTCTTGATGTCCCACTGCTTGAGACCGATCGTCGCCGCGAATAGCGCTGTCACGGCACCGACAAGGGCAACCACGAGACTCGCAATCGGCGAGAGAGCGAAGAGCAGGTTGCTGCGAGCGATGAGATAAACGCCAGCTGTAACCATCGTCGCTGCATGGATCAGTGCGGAGACCGGCGTCGGGCCAGCCATTGCGTCGGGCAGCCAGACATAAAGGGGAATCTGCGCGCTCTTTCCTGCGCATCCGAGGAACATGAACAGGCAGATCCCGGTGATCAGAGCCGATCCGACCGGCAGCGCGGTCACAGCGGCATTCACTCCGGCGAAGTCGAGCCTTCCGAAGTTGTCGAACAGCAGGAACATGGCGACGAGAAATCCAAAATCGCCGATGCGGTTCACGATGAACGCCTTTTTGCCCGCGTCAGCGTTCGCTTTGTCGGAGAACCAGAATCCGATCAGCAGATAGGAACAGAGTCCGACCCCTTCCCACCCGACGAAGAGAACCGGGTAGTTGGAGCCAAGGACCAGCACGAGCATGAAGAACACGAACAGGTTCAGGTACGCGAAATAGCGCGGGTAGCCTGGATCGTCGCGCATGTATCCGACGCTGAAAACGTGAATCAGCGTACCGACGCCCGTGATGATAAGCACCATTACCATAGAGAGCTGATCGAGCTGGAATGAAGCGTCGATCTGAAGATCGCCGGCCGGCATCCAGCTGAAGTAGCTCTGAAGGAACGGCGCCTCCATCGACGGGATCGATCGCATCTGCTGGAAGATTGCAAACGCCAGCAGGAACGAGAGGCCGAGGACGAGCGGTCCGATGATACTGACGATGCCCGCGTACTTGTGCCGCTTTACGGCATGGTGGTCATCACCGTGCGCGCCAGCTCCTTCCGCATGCGAAGTCTCCGAAGCGTCCGAGCCGTGCGCACCATGACCGTGACCCATGTCGGGATCCGGGGGGCCAACGTGAACGGAGCTGAAAAGAGCGAGTGCGCCGTTGATGAGAAAGCCGAGCAGCGGGAGGACGGGCAGCAGCCACATCCATTCGGCTACCGTCCCCGCGAGAGGATGAGCTTCTGCTGCTATCTGAAGGAGCATCATCCTTTCAGAAGATTGATGTTCTGAAGGTTCACCGTCTGGCGGTGGCGGAAGATCGAGATGATGATCGCGAGACCGACGGCCGCTTCAGCGGCGGCGACAGTCATCACGAAGACGACAAACACCTGCCCCGCTGTGCCGTAGTATCGCGAGAAAGCGACGAACGAGAGGTTCACGGCGTTGAGCATGAGCTCGACGCACATGAAGATGATGA
>JBDTNA010000258.1:0-4954 GCA_039933985.1 Gemmatimonadales bacterium
GTGACGAGAAGAATGGACAGTGCTGGCAGCCGGATCTCCTGGGGAACATGTCTTCTCGCAGTGTTTTCGCGTTGCGAAAATCTACAGCATGTACAGGCCGCTCTTCAGTGCGGCTATTTACGGCTGGCACTCCTCGGCCGCAGTCCTTCGAGAACGTGGATCAGCCTCATCGAGGTCATTGATCGAGGTGTAGATGTCCGCCGTGAGCTGGCCGATCAACGGCCACTCGTGATGGCGTGGCCCGATCTCCTGAAGGCTATGCCTTTCCTGAAAGCTCGACGTGGGCTATCGTCTGGTAATTGCAGAAAGCAGGACAGTGGCCAGCCTTGCGGGCACCTGGAGTACTGAGGCCACACACCCCGCAATGCCAGGCGTCGTTGTCCGCGGCACCGCCATAGTCGAATGGCTGGAAGGCGAAAAGTTTCTGATCATTCGCGCGGCGTCTTCCGCATCTATGAATCGGCAATCGACGACATCTCGTGGCCGTGGTGGCGTGGCGCACCCGGATTCTCGCAACGGTTCACCGGAACCCTAGCGGACGGAAACAGCACTATTGCCGGATTGTCGCAGCTGTCCCGAGACAACGTCCACTGGGATGATGATCCGAAGATCACCTACCGCCGCAAGCGTTGGCAAAGCTGGACACCTGTGACGCGCTCCGACGCTTAGCATAGGCACCTAAACTCAGACACTCCCGCCAGGGTGCAATCCGCTCATCTGAGATTTCGAGAAATCCGAAGCGATCATATCGGTAAGAAAGAGGCAGTACTGGCATAGGAAAGCGGCATTGCGGGCACCTGAAAGACCTGCAATTATTAGGTCCCCTCCCCTAGCGCGGAGTGTGCCCTCCCATGCGTGATCAAAGAGAATTCGACGCCCTCGGGCGACGCTACCGATCGTTAGAGTTGTCAGTCAAACGCACGACAACGGGAGGTGGATATGGCACAAAAGCGCGGAAGTCGGAAAGCCGCCGCGGGCTCGTCCCGCTCCGGAGACGCAGCCGACGCAAAGGGTGAGCAGCTAGCAAGCCCGAAAGTACGAACAGCACTCATCCGCGGTAATAGTTTCGCCGCGAAAGCCGTTCAGTACGTAGAGGTTGACGGTCTTGCAATCTTCGAAGGCGACATCGTTCTCGGCACGGTAGAGGAGGTCGAAAGCGCAACCGAGATGCTCCGCGCCGAAATGACTCAGGGCGTGGAATCCGGCGTCGCGATCACGGGCGCGCAGTTCCGATGGCCTAACTGCCGGGTCCCGTTTCGAATCGACGCGGCACTGCCAAACCAGAATCGCGTTACAGATGCAATCGCTCACTGGCATGCAAACACGAACTATAGGTTCGTGGCACGAACAACCGAAGCGGATTTTGTCACCTTTCGCGTAGGAACCGGGTGCTCATCGTCCGTTGGACGCCGCACCGGTGAGCAGTTCGTCAATCTCGCCGCGGGTTGCGGGACGGGAAGCACAATCCACGAAATTGGCCACGTTATCGGACTCTGGCATGAGCAGAGCCGCGAAGATCGCGATCTGTTCGTCACGATCAACTTCGCCAATATCATTCCCGGTATGGAGCACAACTTCAATCAGCATATCACCGATGGCGATGACATCGGCGCGTACGATTTCGGGTCGATCATGCACTATCCGCGCGATGCCTTCACGGTCAATGGCAGCGACACGATCACCCCGCTCGCAGCGTTGCCACCGGGCGTCGTGATGGGGCAACGCACCGGGCTGTCAGCCGGTGATATTGCTGCGGCAAATAGCGTCTGCACGCCGGCGACCCTCAAGGAGGGCCCAAAGGATCCCATCAAGGAGGCTCGGAAAGAAATCCTCAAGGAGATCCCGCGCGATACAAGGAAGGAATTGATCAAGGACATTCGCTTTGACACACGGAAGGAGATCGTCCTCGATACTCGCAAGGAACTTATTCGAGACACAATCAAAGAAGGCGCATTCGATCCCGGGCCGACGCTTGCCGAGAACGTCATCACGCCGGGCCGCCAGCCAGTGGTCCAACCGGGACTCATTACACCAGTCGTCGGAGGCGCGCGTCCGTTTGCCGTCACGACGCCTCATTTCGCTGGTGGCGGCGGTAGCGACGCCACGACGAACGACTTGCAGGGCTCGATCGCGCAACTCGATGCGCAGCTGGCGGACCTGGCCGAACAACTGGCGATGGCTGACGCCAATCAACAATCGCTGCAGGCCCAGTACAACGAAACGTCAGCGCTTCTCGCTCAGCTGGTCGAGGAGCATGACGCGTCGGCCGGGTAGCACCGTGTGATCCTGGTCATCTCACACGAACAGGATCCGCATGCTGACCGTGTGATCCAGCATCTCCGTAAGGATGGACAGGCAGTGCTTCTGTTCAACCTCACGGAGCTGCCGGATCGCGCGACGCTCACGATTGACTACAACTGCTGCCAAAGCCCGCGAATCGATTTCACTCGATCGACGGGTGAGACTTTTGCATTGAACGAGGTTCGGTCGGTCTGGTGGCGCCGGCCCCAGGTTCCAGACCTCGCTTCGGTGACCGACCCGCAGGTGAATCTGTTCACGGCCAATGAGTGGAACGAGGCGATCAACGGCCTCTGGCAGTTGCTGGACGCGCGGTGGATGAATGATCCAACACTTGACGATGCGGCCTCGCGCAAAGCAAGACAGCTCCGTCTGGCTGCCGAGGTTGGCCTGAAAACGCCGCGTACGCTGATCACGTCTGACCCTGCGCGTGCACAAGCCTTCATTGCGGAACTAGGTGTCGAGAATACTATCTACAAGACGTTCTCGTGTACGCACGTTGTGTGGAGGGAAACGCGACGGCTTCACGACGAGGACCTCGCGCAGATCGATGCGGTTCGAGTCGCCCCGGTGATTTTCCAGGAGTTCATACCCGCGGAGAGCGATCTTCGCATCACACATGTCGACGGGCAGTTCTATACGGCCGCGATCCGATCTGCGCCCCAACAGGGTCTGATCGACTTTCGCATGAGCGTCGGCGACGCCGCAATGCGCGCCGAACAGTTGCCGGTCGAGATCACCGACAAGCTCCGCGCGCTGATGCAGCGACTGGGGCTCGTTTACGGTGCGATCGACATGCGCCGTACGCCTGACGGTGAGTACTTCTTTTTCGAGGTGAATACTGCCGGCGAGTTTCTGTTCGTCGAGGATCGCACCAGCCTCCCCATCTCAAGAGCGATCGCATCGTGGCTTTCGGCGAAGGCTACACCCGCTTGAGGCGAATCGACATTTCCTGATTCCCCCCGACGGCAATCGGATAAGATTCGACAGTGATGTAGTCGCCGGCGCTAACACGCCCGTCACGGTCGACATCCAGATGTACCCAGGCCGTGGTCCCCTCGGGAACCGACCCAGTGTCCATGGTAACCCGAAGCGGTTCGCCTCCCGCGCGTTTGAGAACAGACTTGACCTGCTTGAGGATGACCGCAGGCGCATCCGCCAGAGACGTGTCACGGAGCTCGACAAGCAGCGGAGATCCGCGCGGTACCGATGCTCCGTCAGGCAGTTGAATATTGAGTGAGAGAACTCTCGATGTCATGCGCGGTCCCATTTAGCGTCGCTTAAAAGAGCATAGGCGGCGCACGGTGGAATTGCAACAACACGCTTCCGAATTAATGGGCCAGCTCCGGGGTTGATGAAGCTCGCTCCGCTCGCATTTTGTCTGATTCGCGCACAACTTGGCGGGGTTCACTGCCACCGAAACTGATATGCAGGATTTTGCGCGCAAAGAAGCTGCGGGTGTGCCCACGGCGTTATCGACGATCGCCAGGACGAGCGACGTCCATGAGCAGGAAGCGGATCACGCGGCCGAACGGGTGATGCGCATGCCCGGTTCGCCAGTCCATCGCGGCTGCCACTGCGGCGGAGACTGTCCCCGGTGCAGCGCGAAGGGACACGATCAGGCGAACGGGCCTTCGGCGACTGAGCCACCCGGCGTCGTCCACGACGTCGTGCGGACACCCGGCAGGCCCCTCGACGCGGAGATCCGCAGCTTCATGGAACCGCGATTCGGCAAGGACTTCAGTCAGGTGCGGGTTCATACTGATGCGAATTCAGCGGAATCGGCGAAGGCAGTAGACGCGCAGGCGTACACATTCGGCAGGCACGTCGTATTCGGACCCGGTCGATACGTCCCTGCGACCAACGAAGGGCGGTCGCTCCTCGCACATGAGCTCGCTCACGTGATCCAGCAGGAGAAGGCTCCGGCACTTCAGCGCAAGCCGGACGGAGACGCAGATGCCAAAGCACGACGCGACAGACAGCTGGAGGATATGGCACGCGATCCGGCAGACGCCCACAAAGCATGGAAGAGGCTTACTCCGGCGGAACGCGACATCGTCACGGAACGCATGGGGCGACGCTTCGGAGAAGAGTTTGCGAAGGAATTCCTGGATGTCGTGAAGAAAGGCAAGCCGCAGTTCGACGTCGACACTTACCCGTACGGGCAGGGTCCTACACCCAAGCAGCTCACCGCTCGCGGCTATCGACGGGGTGGGAGCGAGCAGTTTGGCAATGCCGGCTGGGATATAGAGGTCTGGGTTCACCCCTCGGGCAAAACGGTCCGCAGGGACCTGTCGTCGTGGAAATTCCCCACGACGGGACCTGGAACGAAGCCCGGCGGCGACGCTGGAAAGTCACCGGTCAAGAAGCCTCCAGTGGTCGACCCTCCGATCGAGCCGCCTGTTACGACCACCTCGAGGCACGAAGAGGCGTTGGACCATTTGGAGGACATGAAGGACCGCAACACGAAGCTTCACGCCCTTTGCGAGGCCGATCCGTTCAATGTTGCCGACGCCGAATCCGCGGAGATCGAGTTTAACTTCGCGCGCGAGGCAGTGCGGGACTTCAAGGATCTCGACTGGACGGGCGTCTATCCCGACTTCTGGGCCGACGTCGCCGAATTGGCCGACGAGAACCTCGACCTGCGCGCGGCTTG
>JBDTNA010000259.1:0-4935 GCA_039933985.1 Gemmatimonadales bacterium
GGTACTCGACATACCTGTGCAGGATCACATTATTATTGGAAGAGGGCGGTATTTGAGCTTCGCGGAGGCAGGGCTGCTTTGACTGCGGTTGAATCGCACGCTGTAATCCCCGGATGGAACGACGACGGAACGCCGTTGCCGGAGCGACTCGACCACGAGGTGCTTCTGCGCGCGTATCGTTTCAGTGAGACCGCGCACCTCGGGCAAAAGCGCCTGTCGGGCGAGAATTTCGTCTCGCACTGTGTTGAAGTCGCGAAGATTCTCGCCGAGCTCCAGCTCGATACGGTTACGGTCGCGAGCGGGCTCATCCACGATGTAGTCGAAGACACGAACATCTCCGTTGCCGAGATCGAGACGCATTTCGGCTCGGAGATCGCTCAGATCGTGGACGGCCTCACGAAGATCGGTCACCTGCCGCTCAACTCTTCGCAGGAGCGGCAGGTCGAGAACTATCGCAAGC
The DNA here is from genome assembly GCA_039933985.1 of Gemmatimonadales bacterium. Classification (GTDB taxonomy): domain Bacteria; phylum Gemmatimonadota; class Gemmatimonadetes; order Gemmatimonadales; family Gemmatimonadaceae; genus UBA4720. The sequence goes on from JBDTNA010000259.1 coordinate 461, forward strand.
TGCTGTTGTCGATCGCGAAGGACGCGCGCGTGATCCTCATCAAGCTTGCGGACCGTCTGCACAACATGCGGACGCTGGATCACCTGCCGGCGGAGAAGAGACGACGCATTGCGCAGGAGACGCGTGACCTATACGCACCGCTGGCGCATCGGTTCGGAATGGCGCGCATTCGATGGGAGCTCGAGGATCTCGCGTTCAAGCACATCGAGACGCCCGAATACAAATCGCTCGCAAAGCTTGTCGCCAAGCGACGGGGAGAGCGCGAGAACACGATCGCCTCGCTGCGCGATCCGCTTCAGGACCTGTTGCAGGACGCGGGAATAACGAACGTCGAAGTTACCGGACGTCCGAAGCATCTGTGGTCGATCTACAAGAAGATGACGAAGTGGGACAAGCCGTACGAGGAGATTTACGACTTGATGGCGATCCGCGTTCTCGTGGATACTGTCCCTGACTGCTACCACGCGCTCGGCGTGATCCACGAAAAGTTCACGCCTCTGCAGGAACGCATCAAGGATTACGTCGGGCAGCCGAAGTCGAACGGATACCAGTCGCTGCACACGACGATTTTCGGGCCAGCGAAGCAGTTGTTCGAGATTCAGATCCGCACGCGCGAGATGCATCGCACGGCGGAATACGGAATCGCCGCGCATTGGCGGTTCAAGGAGAACGCACGGAACGCCGATGAGCTCGACCGCGCGCTGCATTGGTTCCGCCAGGTTCTCGAGCTTCAGCTCGACGCGAAAACGCCGGACGAGTTTCTCGAGTTCCTCAAGCTCGATCTGTATCAGGACGAGATCTTCGTCTTCACTCCGACGGGCGATGTAATTCAGCTTCCGAAGGGAGCAACGCCGATCGATTTCGCGTTTGCGGTGCACACGGAGGTCGGGCTTCACGCGCGTGGCGCGAGGATCAACGGCCGTCAGGCGACGCTCGCGCGCGAGCTGAAGAACTCGGATACGGTAGAGATCGTCACCGACGTGAATGCGAAGCCGAGTCGCGATTGGCTTCAGCATGTTCGGACGGGTCGTGCGAGGCACAAGATACGTCAACGTCTGCGCATCGAAGAGCAGACGACATCCGGCAAGCTCGGTCGCGAGATTCTGCAACGCGAGGTGAAGCGCCGCCGACTAGCGAAGCCGGACGATGCGCAGCTCGAGGCCGCGGCCAAAGCGATGGGATTGAACGATGCGAATCACTTGATCGCATCAGTCGGACAGGGCGACATCGGCGTGATGCAGGTGATGAAGCACCTGTATCCTGAAGACGAAGTTGCGCCGACCCCTCAGAAGACGGGTCCGCTCGACTGGATCGTGGACAAGATGCGCGGTGCGCCCAAGGGCGTGCGCATTCAGGGCGTCGACGGCCTCATGGTGCGGTATGCGCAGTGTTGCCAGCCAGTTCCAGGTGATCCCGTCGTTGGCTACGTGACTCGCGGTCGTGGTGTAAGCATTCATCGCGCGGATTGCCCGAACCTGCTGATGCTCGATCTCGAACCCGAGCGTCGCCTCGATATTGATTGGAAAGAGCTCGAGGGCGAGAGGTTCATGGTCCGCCTGGTTCTGGACGCGACCGATCGCCGCGGTCTCTATTCCGATCTTGCTGCGGCGGTATCAGCGACCGATACGGACATTCGCTCCTTCGACCTCACGAGCGCGGATGGCCATGTCACGGGCGCCCTTGCTGTGGAGGTCGAGAACCTCGCGCATCTGCAGAAGGTTCTCAAAGCCGCGCGCCGCGTAAAAGGCGTGACCGAGGTGACTCGAAAGGAACGTCTCGCCAGCGACAACTAAGGCGTGAACAGGCCTTTCCTGTGGGGATGGGCAGCCGCGGCGATCGGCTGCTTCATTCTTCTGCTCCGGATCAGGGCGACACGCGCTCGAGCGATGGTGCTCATAACATTTGGTGTTACGTGCGCAATGTTTCTCGCCGAAGCTGCAGCGGCTGTATACAATGCCCGGCGATCAACGAAAGGCAGCGTCATCTCCGAATACTCGCCGCCATCAGTCACCAACTACGATCATGAGCTCGGTTTTGCGCTGAAGCCCGGAGCCAGAGTTTTACATACTCGGAAATGGGCCGATTCCACGCTATTCAGCGTTACCTACACAATCACCGACGCCGGTGTGCGGCGAACGCGTGGGAATGCCCGGGGCGACACGTGGCTGTTCGTTGGGTGCTCGTTCACTTTCGGTGAGGGAGTCGAGGATTACGAGACGCTGCCAGCCCGGTTTTCCGAGCAGCTTGGTTGGAAGGCGAACGTTGTGAATCTCGCAGTATTCGGCTACGGCCCTCATCAAATGTTGCGCATGCTCGAGACCGGCCGACTCGGGGGCGCCGAGCGTCCGGTGAAGCATGTCATCTATCAGGCGATTCCACATCACGTGACGCGTGCGGTTGGACGTGCCTCGTGGGACCTAGATGGACCCTCGTACAGGATCTCCGGCGACAGCATTCGGTTCGCCGGCCCGTTTCACTCTAGCGCGGGGATTCGGGCAATAAGGATTCTCCGCAGTAGCGATTTGGGGCACATCGTCGACTGGCGTTACCGCTCCATGGCCCCAAGCGATGCCGACATCGAACTCTATGCTCGGATCGTGGAGAAAGCTGCCGCGCTCTCTCGGAAGAAACTGGGCGCACCGTTCACCATCCTGTTCTGGGACGAGGACGGCGACAGAACGAATAAACGGATCTTCGATCGGCTCGTCGCGACGGGACTTCCGGTGATCCGCACGACCTCGTTTCTGACACGCCGTGAACTCGATTCGCTACAAATTCCCCACGATAGACATCCCACTCCTGAGGTCTACCGGCGACTGGCTGTGGGGCTGGCCGCGCACTTCGGTGAAACCTCACCGAATAAAGCCCGATAATCGATTATATTACAGGGTGCCAAAAGCCGATTTCAATCTCCAGGCGCCATTCAAGCCCGCCGGCGATCAGCCTCACGCTATCGCCGAGCTGACAAAAGGGCTCGACCGCGGCGACCGGTTCCAGACCCTGCTCGGCGTCACTGGATCCGGAAAAACCATGACGATCGCCAATGTCATCCGGAATTTCGGGCGGCCGACTCTTGTCCTGTCGCACAACAAGACCCTCGCCGCGCAGCTGTACGGCGAAATCAAGAGCTTCTTTCCGAACAACGCAGTCGAGTACTTCATCTCGTACTACGACTACTATCAGCCGGAAGCGTATGTGCCGACCACCGACACGTACATCGAGAAGGACGCGTCGATCAATGAAGACATCGACCGGCTGAGACTTCGCGCGACGTCGAGCCTGATGGAGCGCGAGGACGTCATCATCGTCGCCACTGTCTCCGCGATCTACGGACTCGGCGACCCGCGCAGCTATCGCGAGCAGATGGTCACGCTCACGAAAGGCCAGCGAATTCCGCGCGACGAAATCCTGCGATCGCTCGTGAAGATCCAGTATTCGCGCAACGACGTGATGTTTGATCGTGCCACGTTCCGCGTTCGCGGCGATACCGTCGAGATTCTTCCTGCATATGAAGAGCAGGGCGTGCGCGTCGAGATGTGGGGCGACGAGATCGAGCGGATCTCGAAGATCAATCCGCTCACCGGCGAAGTCATCGCCGATCTCGAGAAGGCTGCGATCTATCCCGCGAAGCACTTCGTCACGTCGCGGCCGACGATTCAGCGGGCAGTCGAGCTCATTCGCGCCGAGCTGGTGGAGCGTCTGACGGAATTGCGAGCGACGGGTAAGCTGCTCGAAGCGCAGCGACTCGAATCGCGCACGAACTTCGACATCGAGATGATGCTCGAGATCGGAACATGCGCCGGGATCGAGAATTACTCCCGTCATCTGTCCGGAAGGGAATCCGGAGAACGTCCCGCGTGCCTCTTCGACTATTTCCCCGAGGACTTCCTCGTGGTAATCGACGAGTCGCACGTGACGCTTCCGCAGATCGGCGGAATGTTCAACGGTGATCGCGCCCGAAAGCTGACTCTCGTTGATTATGGATTTCGCCTTCCGAGCGCGCTCGACAATCGTCCGCTAATGTTCGATGAATTTCTCTCGTTGACGCCGCGAGCGATCAACGTCTCTGCAACACCGGGCGAGATCGAGCTGCGTTTGTCAGAGGGCGCAGTCGTCGAGCAGATCATTCGTCCGACGGGGCTTGTCGATCCGGAAATCGACATTCGTCCTGTACGCGGCCAGGTTGACGATCTGTTGAATGAGATTCGGCTGCGCGAGCAGAAGGGCGAGCGCGTTCTCGTGACTACCCTCACCAAGAGAATGTCCGAGGATCTAACGGATTATCTGCAGCAGATGGGCGTGCGCGTTCGCTACATGCACTCCGACATCGATGCGATCGAGCGAATGGAGATCGTGCGCGGCCTGCGGCTTGGCGAATTCGACGTACTGATCGGGATCAACCTTCTGCGCGAAGGTCTCGATCTTCCTGAAGTGTCCCTGGTTGCGATTCTCGATGCAGATCAGGAAGGATTTCT
>JBDTNA010000260.1:0-4930 GCA_039933985.1 Gemmatimonadales bacterium
TCGAAGGATGCGGTCAATTTATTCCATCCGTTGCCGCCGCAGCGCGCCCTGACTCGTTCTGCTTCCGTGTCACGTTCGATGACGTTACGGTGAATGGCGTTCCCGCCGGCCCAGTGACAATGAGCCCGGCATGTTACGCGCGACCGGAGAACAACTTCTGCAATAACGAAGACTAGCCTCACCTCTTCAATCACTGCACGGGCCGGAAAGGCTGACTTTCCGGCCCGCTTTTTTTCTAGCCGTATGGGTTTCCTTATAGCACTACCAACTCTCTAAACAACGTTTACAGTTCCTTAACGGCCCCCTGACGCCGCCCTCGTCAGGACTTCTTCGCGCTTCACGACGCTCTGTCTGACAGCGGAGGTTCCGTATGAGGCCGAAGAGATCTCTCTTTGGCCCTCTGCATTTTCAACGGACGGGGTGGGATTCGAACCCACGGTACGCTATGAACGCACACACACTTTCCAGGCGTGCGCCTTAAACCACTCGGCCACCCGTCCCAACATCGATTTCCGACACCAGCAACCAAAAAGGCCCGAGCACACTCAGGCCCCTCGGCTGGACACGGACAGGGAGAGATTCGAACTCTCGATACCCTTGCAGGTACGCCGGTTTTCGAGACCGGTGCCTTCAACCACTCGGCCACCTGTCCAACAGCCTCGAAACCTATTCGGGCGCGGCGGGCGAATCAATTGTTCGAGCGTCATTTTGCGCTCACACCCGTACCGTGGAGTGTTCCGCGTTTGGCGTTATCACGTTTTCTGTTTCGCGTAACGCAAACGCAAAACACACGCGAAGCACTGAACGGAAAAACTGGAAACTCGCAACACTTCACCGAATGGGTTTCACGCCATCCTCAAACCGCAGGGTCCCGACGAGATTCGAAGAAGTCGGACAGCATCAATGCGCACTCATCCTCCAGCAATCCGCCCTGAACCTCCGGCGAATGGTTGAGCCGAGGGTGGCGGAGGAGATCGGTGATGGATCCGGCCATGCCGGCTTTTTCATCCCAGGCACCGAACACAACTCGCGACATTCGAGAAAGAATGATCGCCCCAGCACACATCGCACACGGCTCGAGCGTCACATATAGCGTGCAGTCGTCGAGCCGCCAGCGATCGAGCACCGCGCACGCTTCGCGAATCGCAAGCACCTCGGCGTGCGCGGTCGCGTCCTGATCGCGGACGGTGCGATTGTTCGCGCCCGAAATGATCTTCGCGCCCTGCACGACAATCGCGCCGATTGGCACCTCGTTCTGGCGGGTGCCATCATGCGCGATCGCGATCGCATTGCGCATGAACTGCTCATCGATTGCGAAGCGACCGAGATCGCCGCCGATCGCGCGAACGTCAGTCAAGCGCTACGACGCCGCGCCAGCTTTCTTTGGCCGCGACGCCGACGAAGGCAGCTCCATCCCCGACGACGGCTCACCTTCCGGAGTACCCGGTAAGTTGGTGAAGGCGAGCGCGCCATCAGGCCCGACATCCACCGTGATGCGATCTCCCTCGAGAAAACGACCTTCGAGAACTGCAAGCGCCAAAGGATTTTGTATGAGCCTCTGAATTGCGCGCTTCAAGGGACGCGCACCAAACGCCTGATCGTATCCTTCGATCGCAAGCGCATGCTTCGCCGCAGGCGTGAGATGAATCGACAGCTTCTTCTCCGCAAGGAGCTTATCGAGCCGCTTCAACTGCAACCCGATGATATGCTCGATCTGCTCCTGCCCCAGTGGCTTGAAGACGATGATGTCATCGATTCGGTTGAGAAATTCGGGACGGAAGTGCTGTCGAAGTGCCGACGTAACCTGCGTCTCCACAAGCGCCCAGTCGTCGCCTACATGCTCGAGGATGTACGAGCCGCCGATGTTGGACGTCATGATTATGACCGCGTTTCTGAAATCGACAGTTCGTCCCTGCGAATCGGTGAGGCGTCCGTCGTCGAGAATCTGAAGGAGAATGTTGAAGACATCAGAATGGGCCTTCTCGATCTCATCGAACAGAATCACCGAGTAGGGGCGTCTGCGAACGGCCTCGGTGAGCTGCCCTCCTTCCTCATATCCGACGTACCCAGGAGGAGCACCGATCAACCGTGCAACCGCGTGCTTCTCCATGTATTCGGACATGTCGATGCGCACCATGGCATGTTCGTCGTCGAAAAGGAACTCGGCGAGCGCTCTCGCCGTCTCCGTTTTTCCAACGCCGGTTGGTCCGAGGAAAATGAACGATCCGATCGGACGATTTGGATCCTGAAGACCGGCGCGTGAGCGTCGCACCGCGTTCGCCACGGCGCGCACGGCCTCGTGCTGACCAACTACCCGCTCCTGAAGAAGGGATTCGAGTCGAGTCAGCCGCTCGCGCTCTCCTTCCATCATTCGCGACACGGGAATGCCCGTCCAGCGCGCGACGATTTCGGCGATGTCGTCTGCCGTGACTTCTTCCTTCAGGAACCGTATGCCACCTTCCTGCCTGCTCGCGAGCTGCTGCTCCGTCTCTCGCATCTTCTCCTCGAGCTGCGGAAGTGTGCCGTAGGTGATTTCTGCGGCACGTCCGAGATCACCCGAGCGAGTTGCCTGCTCCGCCTGCGTGCGCGCTTCGTCCATCTGCTGCTTGATCTTGCCGACGGAGCCGAGCGTTTCTTTTTCGTTTTGCCATTGCTGTTTCATGCCGTTGGATTTTTCGCGCAGCTCAGCCAGCTCGCGCTCGATCACTTCGCGTCTTTCCTTCGACGCCTTGTCCTTTTCCTTCGCCAGCGCCTGGCGCTCGATCTCGAGCTGAGTGATGCGCCGCTCGACTTCGTCGATCTCCTGCGGCATCGAGTCGATCTCGATGCGCATTCGCGAGGCGGCTTCGTCGATCAGATCGATCGCCTTGTCAGGGAGAAAACGATCGCCGATGTAGCGATTCGAAAGCGTCGCCGCAGCGACTACTGCGCCGTCCGTGATGCGCACGCCGTGATGAACTTCGTAACGCTCCTTGAGGCCGCGAAGAATTGCGATCGTGCTTTCGACGCTTGGCTCGCCGACATAGACCGGCTGGAAACGGCGCTCGAGAGCGGCGTCTTTCTCGATGTGCTTGCGATACTCGTCGAGCGTCGTTGCCCCAACAACGCGCAGCTCACCGCGAGCGAGCAGCGGCTTGAGCATGTTGCCGGCATCCATCGATCCTTCGGCTTTGCCTGCTCCGACGAGCGTGTGCATCTCGTCGATGAAGATCACGAACTTCCCTTCGGCATCGGTGATCTCCTTCAGCACGGCCTTGAGACGCTCCTCGAATTCGCCGCGGAATTTCGCTCCCGCAATCAGTGATCCGAGGTCAAGTGAGAGCAGCCGTTTGTCGCGAAGGCTTTCGGGGACGTCGCCGTTGGTGATGCGTTGAGCGAGTCCCTCTGCAATCGCTGTCTTGCCGACTCCGGGCTCACCGATGAGAACCGGATTGTTCTTCGTTCGGCGTGACAGAACCTGAATGACCCTGCGGATTTCTTCGTCGCGACCGATCACCGGATCGAGCTTGCCCTTCTGCGCTGCCTCGGTGAGATCGCGAGTGTAACGCTGAAGCGCCTGGTACTGATTCTCAGGATTCTGGTCCTGTACTCTGTGGGAGCCGCGAACCTGCTCGAGTGCTTCGAGCAATGCATCGTGGGTGACACCGGCCTCGGCGAGCAGGCGCTTCGAGTCAGTTCCCTTCACTTCGCTAAGTGCGAGCAGAAGATGCTCGGTCGACACGAATTCGTCGCCGAGGGTTTTGGCGTCCTTCTCGGAGCGGTCGAAAACCTGGTTCAACTCGCGCGAAAGATTTGGCTGCGCATCGGATTGCTTCGGGTATCGAGCCGATTCCTGCTGCGCTTTCTCGCGCAGAGATGCGACGCTGACTCCAAGCTTCTGGAGGACCGGAACGACGATTCCTTCGTCCTGATCGAGGAGTGCGAGCAGCAGGTGCAGGTCGTACACCTGCGGATTGCCCGCCTGTCTGGCGAGCGAAACAGCCTGATTTATGGCTTCGCCGGATTTGACGGTCAGCCGGTCGGGATTAATCATGGCACGCTAGGGTGCAATGTGAGTGCCCGGAAAGCCTGCCACTGTGGCCGACTTGTGAAGAAAAAAAAAGAACGCGCCCCAACAGATGAGGCGCGTCCTCGATAGAACAGCTACTTCGATACGAGCATTTTCTTCACGACTGCCTTGCCATCGACCTCGAGACGGTAGAGATAGACGCCCGATGCCACTTCCTGCTGCGTCTTTGCATCCTTTCCATCCCAGTACGCGGTGTACTGGTTACAGGTCAGTAACAAGCGGTCGATCGGTTCTCCCCCAGCAACATTCCCAGTTCCGCCTTGCAGGACCGGCACAGCGACTGGCTGAGCCAGAACGTTATAGACACGCAAGCTGACGCGGTACAACCGGCTTGAATCCGTGCATCCCGCACCGTCACCGATGCTGAACGGGATCCTAGTCTCCGGATTGAAAGGATTCGGGTAATTCTGTCCGAGCTCCAATCCGGCGCCACGCGCCTTGCCGGATTGGGGTGAAACTCCCTGAGCCGACACTTCACCTGGCTTGAACGCGCTGAGGGTGAGCACCACTAGTGCTACCCACAGGTATTTCATTTTTGCTCCACTGCTGACAAAGAAAGTTTTCGGTGACTCCCCTAGGAATACTGGTTGTACAGACGTTCACTGCGGCCAACCTACGGCCAGACTGACAGAGTGTCAAGCTGATCGCACCTTAACAACCCTGCCGTTTCCACTTCTTTCAGTGACTCCCTTCCTGTCACAAAACTCCAGGAACGGAATCAGGTACTTCCTTGAGACCCCAAGAACCTCGCGAAGCTCCGCCGGCGAGTAAATCCGGCCCTTTTCGAGACCCTTGATCGCCCCAACCATCCCTGCCACCGCGTCTCTTCCGTAGTAGCGGTCATCGGAAACGCGCTCCAGC
>JBDTNA010000261.1:0-4917 GCA_039933985.1 Gemmatimonadales bacterium
TGTCTTATCCGCTCCACGTCCGCGTAATCCGCTCTACATCGTTACATAGCTCTATTCTTTTGGGTTTAGGCAGTCAGAGGGTGAGCCGCGGATGTCTCAGGATCGCGGATAGGATGGCGGGATAATCGCGCGCGTCGGATAAGACTCTTGCCCGCCCCTTCGCTGCAAATGACGAGAGCTCCGCATCGTCCCGTGCAAGGAGTCTCTTTGCCTTCTGCGCGAGATCTTCGAAGTCGCTGAAGAACAGCGCTTCTTCCTCGCTGAAGAACCTCGCTGTCTCAGTCGTCGCTTCTGTGGCCAGGATCGCGCCGCACGCCGGAATCTCGAATGTGCGTGTCGTGTGAAGCTCGGGAAATCTTTTGGACAACATTCCGAGTCCGATCCATGACCGCGACAGGAGCGACGCGTACGCTGAGCCGAAGCAGTCCTCGCCTTCGAACGCCAGCAGCGGGTGGTTCTGATATTTCGAGAGGAAAGTGCCCCAGCCGCGCCCTGCCAGCCTCACACCGACACCTCGGTCGAGCAGAAGCCCGAGACAGTTTTCCCGGTCGGCCTCAGCGAGACCAACAAAGACCGCTTCGCGGCGCCGCTGTTCAGGTCCTGACCTCGGAAAGTGAACGTCGGGATCGAATCCCTGAGTCGTCAGATAAACTTTTCCATTCTCGGTACGCTGCCGGTATGCATCGACTTCGAACGACTTGGTCGTCACGGCAAGATCAAAGAGTGGCAGCGTATTCTCGAAATGGCGCGAAGTGTTGTTTCCGAAAGCGGTGTCCGGAGTGAAGTGTACGAGGCGTCCGGCAACTTCGCGCGCGCGCTCGACAGTCCGTTGTCTGAGAAACACCGCCTTGTCTACCCACATCAGATCGACCTTTGATGTCAGCTGCGCGGCAATCCTGTTATTGATGGCATCCACAGCCTCACCGATCTGGTAGCGGTACGCCATCGATCTCCAAAGGCGGAGGCGCGATTCCATCAACGCGTCGGTGTCGATCCACTCCCATTTCCAACCCGGCGTCAGCTTTCGAAGCCATTCCGCACGCATGCGCGACGTCGAGCCCGGCGTGAGAATCCCCACGTAAGCGGCAGTTGCACCGCCATCGAGCACTGGAATTGTCGCCGTCATTCGCGAGTGCTCGCCGCTTCGGTCAGCGCATCTGCAAGACGCTCGATCTCCGTCGACGCCGTCCCGGGATACGCTGCTGCTGGAAGCCCGTCGCGACTGGCAAGCATCGCCAAATCGATATTACCGGCTTCAAAATCAACCTCGATCACCCGCGGAGCTGCATCCGAACGCTCGTATTGCTTCACACCACGCATCGTCGGTGGATACAACGCGTCGAGACCGCATGCGAGATACTCGAACAGCTTGTTGGAAGCGTTGTGGCGGTAGTTCAAAGTCCTGGCGCGATAGAGGATCAAGCCGGCGTGAAATCCCCGAAGAACATTCGGCAATTCGTCGTACGGAACGCCGCCTTGATGAAATCGGATTGCAGGCCCCTCGACTGATTTCAGAAATTCGCGAGTCTCGTCGTCAGCATTATACGCGTAGACGTCGAGAGTCACCGTATGGGGTGGCTGCGCCAGAATCCATCTCGTACACGCTTCTATGTACGTGTCCCCGCATGAGAGCGACCCGACATAAACCATTCGAAACGGACCGTCATTCTGTCCGGTCCACGCGCGGTTGGGCTCAGATCCCCATTCTCGCGGAGGCAGGTTGCGAAGTATTCTGGATTTCCCGCGGAGGTCCTCGCCATTGTCGGCCAGGAATAGCTCGAGCCTCGCTTCGTTCGTGTGCGAGATCCAGCGAGCGCGAGGGAAGAGCACCCGCTTTTCGTAATCGTGAAACAGTCTCGCGAGCCGCATTCCCGGAGCCAGGAACTCAGCGGGCTCGTGATACTCATGATGGTGAATGAAGACGGGCAAGCCATGGCGTGCTTTCGTGGCGAGAAGCACCGGGAATGATGACTGCGGCTCGAAATACATGACTGCATCCGGCGGATTCGCAGCCAGCCTTCGCGCAGTTCCGAGATGAAACCCGGCGTACGACCAAGCTCTCCCAAATGAGCTGCCCCGAACAGGGGATGCGGCTCGACGAATCTCGATTCCGTTTCCCTCGAACTCACGAAGCCCATGGCGGTTGTGCGTCGTGTGTATCCGCACCTGCCAGCCTCTGCCGGCAAGCTCACGGGCAAGGTTCATCGTCGGAGGATACATCTCCACCGGCATCCAGTGAACGAGGTCGACTCTTAAGCCTCGCCGAGCCATTCCATCGCCGTCGAGCGGCCAACGGCCGCGTTGGAGATAACAGTCGTCACGGCTTCGATGTACTTGTCCGGATTCAGCCGCTCGAGCATTCTCGCCGCAGACTGCTGAAATGACGCCGTGTCGGCTTCAAACGACGCAAGCGCGCCGGCGATCGCATCGGCAAATGACTCCGCGTTCCCGGATCGAAACGAGCGGCCGATATCGAAATGCCTGTTGAGCTCACCAAGTCCGCCGCCATCGGAAACGACGACTGGCCGCCCCGTTGCGGCCGCATCGAGGAGAACCCGGCCGAACGGCTCAGCTATCGACGGTATCACGACAAGGTGAAGCGTGGCCAGCTCGTCATGTGCTGCGCTCTGGTAACCACGCAGATCAAAGAACTGTGAGAGTCCCGCCTCGCTCACCGCGCTCTCGAATCGACTGGTGTCAGCCGGTGTGAGACCGCTTCCTATCACGACGAATCGAATATCGGTGCGCTCCTTTGACAACAACCGCTTCGCCGCGTCGAGCAGTAGATAGTGGCCTTTGGATTCCGAGATTCGTCCGAGAATTCCAACACGCCACTGCGGCCCTGCGGGAAGCGGCTCGCGCATGCTCGGCTGATTTTTCGTCATCATCGGCTGATACAGCACAGTAGTCTTTTCGCGCGGCACTCCGGCGTGAGCGGCGATGAACTTCGAGTTGCAGATGAACGTCCGGACCCTGGATTGCGCGTCACGATGTTCGGCGACGAATTTCGCATCTTCGAGTGTCTGCACCTGGCACACGAGCTCGACGCCGAGCCCGCTCGTCATTGCGTTCGCGGAACGAAGCATTCCCGCCTGGTTCACGTAAACGACTGCGGGATTGTTCCGCGAGATGTGTCGTCGGACGCTCCAGTAGCTCGCAAGCTTGCTCGCCAGCGGGAGCGTGTGCGAGTCGCGCTTCAACAGCCGGGCAACCGGAATTCCCTTTGATTCGAGCAATGAGTCGAATCCTCCGCCGCCTGGAAGCACGACGTCCCAGTCGAACGTACGTGACGTCCCCTCGAGAATATCGAGCAGGCAGTACTCGGATCCATAAAGATTTCCCGACGGCTCGAGCGCCGTAACGCGTGTCACGTCAGAGGCGCTGGCAGAGCCAATGCTCTTCGTGATCGATTCCGACGACTTCGATCGCGTAGCCGGCATCTTCGATCAGCGCGCGAATGCGCTCGACCGATCCACCGTAGCGTGCGACGAATTGTGGATGCACGCTGACGAGCAGTGTAACGCCCGTCGATGCGAGAGTTCGGGACGCGCCCTCCAGCACAGATTGCTCAGCCCCTTCAACATCGCACTTGATGAGGACCGGTCGCATGTCGGGCGCGATCAGCTCGTCGAGCGACATCCGCGGCAGGGAATCGGGGGAAATCTGCGTGTCAAGAACGACGTAGTTGGTGTGAACATCTCCGCTGCCGAAATTGGCAGCCTTCAGGGCCGCGTGAGTCCGTGCGACAGCGGTCTCGAATGTCGGAGAGGATTTTTCCGCTGGACCGATGAGCCCGAGTATGAGATCGAGTGACCCCTTGGCCCTGGGAGCGTAGCGACACATTCTCCTCGTCACCTCGAGACTCGGAAGGTCTGCGTCGATCGCAATGACATGAGCGTCGGGATCGAGAAAGCGCACAGCGCAGCTCAGGTATCCGAACGAACAGCCGATATCAACGAACACACCGCCGCGATTAGCGCTTGTCCAATCGGCGATCGCCTGAACGGTTTCCATCTCGTAGTTCTCGAGCTCCGACGAACAGTATTCGACCGGTACCGTGATCGGCGCGATGCCGGCGAGATTGAGATCGAAACCGGAACCGCGCATCGCCATGATGCTGTGATAGGGTTTTCTCAGGGCGTTCCTCAGCCACGGCAGTTTCGGAAGGCGTGAATTTCTTCTCAACAGCAAATCGATCCGGTTGAGCATCGTCATTCAGCACCGATCTCGATTCTTGCCATCCGCCGTCCCGTTTTCCATTTGAGAACAGAGCTCCAACCGCTGCGGTAGGCATGGGTCTGAAGAGTCCGGGCAGCCTTCCATCCCATCAGCGGCAGTAGAACATTGAGCAGCCTGCCGCCCTCCATCCGAAGATCGCTACCGCCGAGCTCCGCAACGTGTGCTCCTGCACGGCTCGCGAGATCCTTTCGTTCAGGATAGAACCAATATTGCCATCGTCGCCATCTGTCGGCGCAGACTTTGCGGGTGCGCGAAGAATTCTCGCGCGCGAGAAGTGCAGCGCATCCCGATTCGGTCGTTGCAAAGGCGGATTCCATCGCCTTGCTTCCGTGCGTCGCCGACAGCGCTCCGCTGACTCCTTCGCGGTATGAGTAAATTGCGCCCGCTGCGAAGCGAACACCGCTCGACGCCAGAAGGAGTCTGATACTGAAATCGAAGTCGTTGTTCAGCGACAGTGATTCATCCCATCCGCCACAGCGATCGAACACTGCGCGCGGAATGAGCCACATCCATCCGCCCATCATGCCCTCATCGAGCGTGAGAGAGTCAACGATCCAGTCAACCGGATTGTTGAAGTCGCGGTTCGTTTTCTCCTCGCGAATGTGGCTCACATCAGGTGAGTTTCTGAAATAGCCCCATCGGCACGACGCAAGCTTGTCGGCGCTGCCGCCGAGTGCC